>NZ_JBEGDJ010000055.1:0-26972 GCF_040191335.1 Nocardioides sp. YIM 152588
GGCGGCCTGGTCGGCGACCGGGTTCGCGCCGGCCCGCGCGGCCAGCTCGACGAGCGCGGTCAGGTCGGCGGCGCGGGCGCCGCGCAGCACCTGCGCCGGGTCCGACGGGTGCCGGTCGCACCAGGCGGCGAGCACGGCGTCGACGTACGCCGGCGCGCGGTCGAAGCGGAGCAGGTTGCCGAGGTCGGTCCACGGGTGGCCGCTGTGGCTGAACTCCCAGTCGAGCACGCCGGTCACCACGAGCGTGTCGGGGTCGAGCAGCAGGTTCTTCGGGTTGAGGTCGCTGTGCACCACGCAGGTGCGGTCCAGCTCGGCCAGCTCGTCGTCGGCCTCGGCGGCGATCGCGCCCAGGCGGTCGAGGTCGGCCACCGACCAGCCCCGTTCGGCCAGCGCCGCGGCGTGGTCGTCCACCCACCCCGGCCCGGTCAGCGAGAACGGCTCGATCCTCAGCTCGGGGTCCGCCCAGAGCCCGCCGCGCAGGGTCGGCATCCCCGCGAGCGTCGCCGCGACGCCGCCGACCGCCGTGCCGACGCGGCGCAGGGCGTCCGCGTCCGCGGCCTCCACCAGGTCGGCCAGCAGCAGGTCGCCGCGCACGCCCGGCAGGAACGAGGTGACGAGCAGGCCCGGGGCGTGCTCGCCGGTCGTGGGGTCGATCCCGGGCCGGCGTACCTCCTTGACGGCCGGTACCGGCAGCAGCCCGCGGACCAGGCCGAGCAGCGCCGCCTGGATCTCGGGCGCCTCGGGCCGGTGCCGGGGCGAGGCGAAGATCCGCACCACCGACCGCTCGGCGCCGGTCTCGGCCAGGAAGGTCTCGCCCGAGTGCCCGCCGGCGAGCGGCTCGAAGCCGACCACCCCGGCGAGCGCATCGCCGAAGGTGCCGCCCAGCGTCACGCCAGCAGCCGCACGTCGAGCTCGGTCTCCACGGCCCCGCCGTCGGCGCCGCGCTCGACGAAGTAGGCGCCGGCCCCCTTGCGCTCGGAGAGCGCCTCGACCATCTCGGTGCCCCGGTAGAGCACGCCGACGCCGTCGTCGGTCGCGTACCCGGCCGGCAGCACCTCCTCGGCGATCAGCCGCTGGAAGAGCGGGCGCCGCTGCTTCTCGGAGTCGTAGTGGACGCCGTTGGAGTACGGCACCAGCCCCAGCCCGTTGTTGATCGGGCGCAGGTCCGGCCCGAAGGAGTCGGTGGTGCCGCCGACGTGCCAGCAGATCGAGCCGGCCGAGACGCCGGTCAGCACCACGCCGGCCTCCCACGCCTTGCGCATCGCCTCGTCCACGCCGTGCAGCCGCCACATCGCCAGCAGGCCGGCGACGCTGCCGCCCCAGACCCAGACGACGTCCTGCTCCAGCAGGTGACCGGCGATGTCCTCGACGTTGGGCATCGTGAACAGCTGCAGGTGGCTGGGCGCGAAGCCCGCCGTCTGCGCCATGTCGTAGAAGTCGTGGATCACCGCGGGCGCGTCGCCGCACGCCGTCGCCAGGAAGCAGACCTTCGGCGCACGGCCGTCGACGCCGGCCAGGTCGACGGCGTACGACGTCAGCGGACCGACCGACCAGCGGGTCCGCGAGCCGCGGACGGCGCCGCCGGAGGTGGCCAGGATGGTGGGGGCGTCAGCGGGCACGACTCAGCATCCTGCCACCCGCCGGAGGATGTGGGGGTGATGCCGGTCAGCCGCAGGCGGGAGCCGGCGGCAGCGGCGCCGGTACGCCGACCTTCGGCATGCCCAGCCCGACCTGGCCTGGGCCGGCGTCCGGCTGAGCCTGGCGCAGGTCCCACGCGTCGCCGGAGCGGGTGCGGCGGACCGCCAGCACCGGGCCGTCGGCGACCAGGTGGTGGGGCGCGGCGTAGGTGATCCGCGCGGTGACCATGTCGCCGGGGCGCGGCGCGATGCCGCCCGCGGCGGAGAAGTCGGCCTCGAAGTGGACGAGCCGGTTGTCGGGGCCGCGGCCGGAGAGGCGGTGCGTCTCGGCGTCCTTGCGGCCCTCGCCCTCGGCGACCATCAGCTCGACCTCGCGGCCGACCAGCTTCTTGTTCTCCTCCCAGGCGATCTCGTTGACCACGTCGACGAGCCGCTGGTAGCGCTCCTTGACCACCTCGGGGGCGATCTGGTCCGGCAGGGTCGCTGCCGGCGTACCGGGCCGCTTGGAGTACTGGAACGTGAACGCGCCGGAGAACCGGGCAGCCCGGACCACGTCGATCGTGGCCTGGTGGTCCTCCTCGGTCTCCCCGGGGAAGCCGACGATGATGTCGGTGGTGATCGCGGCGTCGGGCATGGCGGCGCGGACGCGCTCGATGATGCCGAGGTACTTCGACTGCCGGTAGGAGCGGCGCATCGCCTTGAGCATCCGGTCCGAGCCGGACTGGAGGGGCATGTGCAGCTGCGGCATCACGTTCGGCGTCTCGGCCATCGCCTCGATGACGTCGTCGGTGAACTCGGCGGGGTGCGGGCTGGTGAACCGGACGCGCTCCAGGCCCTCGATGTCGCCGCAGGCGCGCAGCAGCTTGGAGAAGGCCTGCCGGTCGCCGAACTCGACGCCGTAGGAGTTCACGTTCTGGCCGAGCAGGGTGACCTCGGAGACGCCCTCGGCGACCAGCGCCTCGATCTCGGCGAGGATCTCGCCGGGGCGGCGGTCCTTCTCCTTGCCGCGCAGGCTGGGGACGATGCAGAACGTGCAGGTGTTGTTGCAGCCGACGCTGACCGAGACCCAGGCGGCGTAGGCCGACTCGCGCTTGGTGGGCAGCGTGGAGGGGAAGACCTCGAGGGACTCCAGGATCTCGACCTGGGCCTCCTCCTGGCTGCGGGCGCGGTCCAGCAGCGCCGGCAGCGAGCCGATGTTGTGCGTGCCGAAGACGACGTCGACCCACGGCGCGCGCTCGGTGATGGTGGCCCGGTCCTTCTGCGCCAGGCAGCCGCCGACGGCGATCTGCATGCCCGGGTTGGCGGCCTTGACCGGCGCCAGGTGGCCGAGGTTGCCGTAGAGCCGGTTGTCGGCGTTCTCGCGCACGGCGCAGGTGTTGAAGACGACGATGTCGGCCTGGTCGCCCTCGGCCGCCGCGCTGTAGCCGGCGCCCTCCAGCAGCCCACCGATCCGCTCGGAGTCGTGGACGTTCATCTGGCACCCGTAGGTGCGGACCTCATAGGTGCGGGGGGACGTGGGCGCGCTCATGACAGTCATCAAGGGTACGGCGGGTCGGGGCCCGCGGGAGAACTCGCGAGGGCGGTGGTGGGGGGCGGGCGCGGTGGGCGTCGTGTGCCTGAGAGCCCTCGTGTGCCCCAGACCCCGGTATGGCGATGCCTCAGGCACACGACCCGCCCGCGAGCGGCGGGAGTGCGTCAGGAGAGCGACTTCACCTGCGACGCAGGCGGCGCCTTCACCTCGACCGGCGCACCCCACTTGCTGACGTCGATCACGAGCGTCATCCCGGCGACCTCGACCTCCATGCGGTGCAGCAGGTCCTCGTCGTCGAGGTAGAGGTCCATGACGAGCCGCTCGGGGAGGTCGGAGGCCAGCCCGCCGACGTCCGCGACGAGCGGCTGGGCGAAGGCGGCGGCGTCGACCTCGACGGCGTAGTGCGCCAGCCGCGCGCCATCGACGTCCTCGGTCCCGAGCAGCTCCACGCTCCGCACGCCGTCCACCAGCCCGTCGACCGCGGCGCGCGGCCCCATGCCGAGCAGCTCCTCGATCTGCGGGCCGACCATCGGGTTGTCCTTGTCGAGCTTGAGGTAGGCGGCGTCGCCGCTCTGCCGTACGTAGACCTCGCCGGCGACCAGGACGAGCCGCAGGTCGTCGCCGGCCATCGACATCGTCGCCCTCATCGCCGGGTCCGCGTCGGCGTAGTCGACGTCGGCGCTGACGGAGACCAGGTCCCCGATCGCGACCTCGACGTGCGCGGTCTCGTACTGCTCCATGGCGGACGTCAACGCCGCGACGAGCGAGTCGGCGGTGAGCGCGTCGCGCTCCACGACGTCCGCCGCGTCCACGGCCTTGCGGTCGGCCGCGGCCTCGCGCTCCGCCGCAGCGAGCTCCTCCGCGACCGCGGCGGCCTCGGCGGCCAGCTCCTCGGCGGCCGCCACGGTCACCGGCCCCGACGCGTCCGCCGCGCCGTCGTCGGCGCCGCACCCCACCAGCAGCGGCGCGGCCGCCGCGAGCGCGGCAAGGCCGGCCAGGCGTCCTCGGATGGTGGACATGGGCTCCTCCGGAGGGGGCGAGGGGATGAGCGGGGGCGTGCGGGCTAGACCGAGGGCGGGCCGCGGCGTCACCCATCTCGGGTACCTGATCGGCCGCCCCGGCCCCGACCCGAGGAGTCTTCGTCGCGTTCCCGCAGGTCAGGCGGGCGCAACGCGGCCCGAGCCCGAACGTCACGGAATGGCAAAGTCGTTCGAATCGCCCTAGCCGGATGGGTCCGGACAGGGCTAGCGTGCGATGGCATGACCTCGCAGGGATCGTCCAACGGCAAGGCGCTCGTCCGGCTGGCGGCGGTGCAGAAGTGGTTCGGCGAGCTGCACGTCCTGCAGGACATCGACCTCGAGGTCGAGCGCGGCGAGGTGGTCGTGGTGATCGGGCCGTCGGGCTCGGGCAAGTCGACGCTCTGCCGCGCGATCAACCGGCTCGAGACCATCGACGAGGGCGAGATCACCATCGACGGTGACCCTCTCCCCGCGGAGGGCAAGGCGCTCGCCGCGCACCGCGCGGACGTGGGCATGGTCTTCCAGTCGTTCAACCTCTTCGCGCACAAGACGATCCTCGAGAACGTCACCCTCGGACCGATCAAGGTGCGCAAGCAGGACAAGGCCTCGGCCGAGAAGCGGGCGAAGGAGCTCCTCGACCGGGTGGGCGTGGGACACCAGGCGAACAAGTACCCGGCCCAGCTCTCCGGTGGCCAGCAGCAGCGGGTGGCGATCGCCCGCGCGCTGGCGATGGAGCCGAAGGTGATGCTCTTCGACGAGCCGACCTCGGCGCTGGACCCGGAGATGATCAAGGAGGTCCTCGACGTCATGGTCGACCTCGCCGAGCGCGGCATGACGATGATCGTGGTGACCCACGAGATGGGCTTCGCCCGTACGGCGGCCAACCGGGTCGTCTTCATGGCCGACGGCCAGATCGTCGAGTCCTCCGACCCCGAGTCGTTCTTCACCAACCCGCAGAGCGATCGAGCCAAGGACTTCCTCGGCAAGATCCTCAAACACTGAGGAGTGAGAGAGAAGATGCGCAGGTTGAAACTAGGTATGGCGGCGGCCGCCCTGATGGTCGCCGGCAGCGCCCTCGCGGCCTGCGGCGACGCGGGTTCGGACTCCGAAGGTCGCGACGTCGAGGCCGAGAGCGACTGCGACGGCAAGTTCGACGACGGCACCCGCATGGCCGAGCTCGCCGACGCCGGTGAGATCAACGTCGGTGTCAAGTACGACCAGCCCGGCCTCGGCTTCAAGGGCGCCACCGACGACGTCCCCGCCGGGTTCGACATCGAGATCGCCAAGATCCTGGTCGCGGACCTCTGCATCGACCCCACCGGCGACGGCGTGAACTGGGTCGAGACGATCTCCGACAACCGGGAGCCCTTCCTCGAGGAGGGCAAGGTCGACCTGGTGCTCGCCTCGTACTCGATCACCGACGACCGCCGGAAGGTCGTCGGGCAGACCGGGCCGTACATGATCACCGGCCAGCAGCTGCTGGTGCCGGCCGACTCCGACGTCGAGTCGATCGAGGACCTCCAGGGCGAGCAGGTCTGCTCGGTCACCGGGTCGACCTCGATCGACCGGATCAACGAGAAGGGCGCGAAGGGCGTCGGCTTCGACAGCTACTCCGAGTGCGTCCAGAAGGTGCTCGACGGGACGGTCAAGGCGATGAGCACGGATGGCTCGATCCTCGCCGGGTTCGCCGCGCAGAACGAGGGCGAGCTCAAGGTGGTCGGCGACGCCTTCTCCGAGGAGCTGATCGGCGTCGGCTACAGCAAGGACCTGCCCGAGATGTGCGAGTGGATCAACGGGGTGCTCGAGGACTCGTACGACGACGGCGCCTGGGCCGACGCCTTCGAGCTGACGCTCGGACCCTCCGGCGTCGAGACGCCCGACCCGCCGGCGGTCGAGCCCTGCCAGTGATCGACAGGTGATGGTGGGGGTGCCCGGCGCCGAGGGCACCCCCACCACCGATCAGCCCCGACGTGATCCAGGAGGGACAGATGACGGCGATCACCGACAACTTCGACCTCTACCTGCGTGGCTTCGGCTACACGATCGCCCTCTTCGTCGTCTCCGGCATCGGCTCGCTGTTGCTGGGGACGTTCCTGGTGGCCATGCGGGTCGGCCCGATCGCCATCATGAGGTCGGCCGCCGCGGTCTACGTGACCGTGGTGCGCAACACGCCGCTCGTCGTCGTGTTCGCCTTCTTCGCGTTCGCGGCGCCGATGCTCGGCATCACCTTCGGGTTCCTCGACGTCGAGATCGGGCAGTTCGAGTTCAGCAGCCTGTTCGGCTCGGCCGTGGTCAGCCTGACGCTCTACACCTCGACGTTCGTCTGCGAGGCGCTGCGCTCGGGGATCAACGCGGTCCCGCTCGGCCAGGCCGAGGCGGCGCGGGCGATCGGCCTCACCTTCGGCGGCACGATGACCCAGGTGGTCCTGCCACAGGCCTTCCGGGCGTCGGTCCCACCGCTGGCCAGCGTGCAGATCGCGCTCCTCAAGAACACCTCCGTCGCCGCGGTGTTCGGCATCGCCGAGGCGGTCTACCAGATGCGGGCACTCACCAATAACTACGCGTCCGAGCGGACCGTGATCTTCGTCTGCTTCGCAGCCGGCTACGTCGTGCTCGTCGAGCTGCTGTCGTTCGCGGCCAATCGGATCGAGCGGAGGTGGCGGATCGCATGAGCGCCAACGTCCTCTTCGACGCACCCGGACCCAAGACGGCAGCCCGGCACCGCGCGTACGCGATCGTCACCGCCGTCGCGCTCGTCGCCGTCCTGGCCTGGGTGATCTACCGCTTCAACGAGAAGGGCCAGTTCGAGAGCAGCAAGTGGGAGGTCTTCGTCACCCCCGACTACGTCCGGGTGCTGCTCGTCGACGGCCTGCTCAAGACGCTCCAGATGGCCGCGACCGCGATCATCGGCGCCGTCGCCTTCGGCGTCGTCTTCGGCGTCGGCAAGCTCTCCGACCACGCGTGGGTCCGAGTCCCGTCGGCGCTGGTCGTCGAGTTCTTCCGCGCCGTCCCGGTGCTGCTGCTGATGGTCTTCACCTGGTACTGGCTGGGCATCAACGCCGACAACTCCAGCTACTGGGCCGTCGTGCTGGCCCTGACCGCCTACAACGGCGCGGTCCTCGCCGAGGTGCTGCGCGCCGGCATCAACGCCGTGCCGAAGGGGCAGTCCGAGGCGGCGTACGCCATCGGCATGCGCAAGAACCAGGTGATGCGCCTGGTGCAGATGCCCCAGGCGGTCAAGATCATGCTGCCGGCGATCATCAGCCAGTGCATCGTGGCCCTGAAGGACACCGCGCTCGGCATCTACGTCCTCGCACCCGGCCTCACCTACGTCGCCCGCCAGATCTACCTCGACCCCCAGTTCAACAACCGGGTGCCGACGATGTTCGTCGTGGCGGTCCTCTACGTGAGCGTCAACCTGCTGCTGACGCTGCTGGCGACGTGGCTGCAGAAGCGGTACGCCGGCGAGAAGAAGATCGACCTCGCCGCTGCCCGCGGCCCCCGGAACCCCGAGCGCTGAGGCACGGGAGAACTACTTCCTCGAGGTCACCCACAGGTTGATCACGCCCTCGATCACGACGGTCCCGTCCTCGCGGACGCCCCGCACCGGCACGGGAAGGTCGCCCTCGGCCGCGTCCCACTGCGCCTGCTCGGTCTCGGCGATGCACGTGATGTCGCTGGTCGCCTTCGCGGTGTAGGAGACCTCCATCCCCTTGGGGATCCACCGCTTGTCGGCGGGGATGGTCACCTCGGCCAGCGCGCCCATCGCGGACTCCAGGCCGTTGCACAGCGCGATCGCGTGCACGGTGCCGATGTGGTTCTGCACGCCGCGGCGCTTCGGGATGACCAGCTCGACGTGGTTGGGCTCGACCACGGTGAACCGCGGGCGGATCGTCGCGAAGTAGGGCGCCTTGCGCGCGAAGGCGAAGGAGAAGGCCCGCTTGCCGAGGCTCGGCCCGACCAGGGGCAGCCCGGTGGCGGTCTTCCAGAGGTTGAGGACCTGGCTCATGGGCGCGATGTTACTCGCTGGTAACGCAGGCGGCGCGAGTCGGCAGAAACTGACTGACAGTTTCTGCCGGCTCGCGCCTCAGGCGGGGGTGCGGGCGACGGCGAAGACCCGTCGGAACGGGAGGACGACGCTGCCGTCCGGCTCGGCGGGGTACGCCGCCCGCAGCCGCGCCCTGTACTCCTCCTCGAACCCCGGGCGGAGGTCGTCGGGGAGCGCCTGCAGCGTCGGCCGCGCGCCGGTGCCGGAGACCCACGAGAAGACCGGGTCGGGGCCGCGGAGCACGTGCAGGTAGATGGTCTCCCAGGCCCCGACGGTGCAGCCGAGCGCGGTGAGCGCGCGCAGGTACGTCACCGCATCGTGCGCCGCGACCCGGGCGACGCCGCGGGTGTGGGCGGCGTACGGCTCCTCGTCGGCGAGCGCGTCGAGCAGCGCGTGGCTGGGCGCGGCCATGTTGCCCGGCACCTGGAACGCGAGCCAGCCGCCGGGGTGGACCGCGCCGACCAGCGCCGGCATCAGGTCGAGGTGGCCGGGGACCCACTGCAGCGTGGCGTTGGAGACCAGCACGTCGGCGCGCTCCTCGGGCTCGGCCAGCCAGTCCCGGAGGTCGGCCACCTCGAAGGCGAGCTCCGGCGCCTCGGCGCGGGCTCGCTCGATCATCTCCGCGCTGGAGTCGATGCCGACCACGTCGGCCCCGGGCCACCGGGAGGCGAGCAGCGCGGTCAGCGTGCCCGGGCCGCAGCCGAGGTCGACGACCGCGTCCGGGGCGGCGGCGTCGATCCGGGCGACCAGGTCGAGGAACGGCCGGGCCCGCTCGTCCGCGTGCACCAGGTACCGCGCCGGGTCCCAGCGGTGCGCGGTCACGGCGCGTCCACCGCCTCGGCCTCCGCCAGGAACTCCAGGATCCGCGCGTTGACCACGTCGGGGCGCTCGAGGTGCAGGAAGTGGCCCGCGTCGGCGACGACCGCGACCCGGTCGTGCGCCCCCAGCCCGGCCTCGGCGCGGGCCGCCCACCGGGCGTCGAAGCAGCCGTCGTCGGCGCCGTGCAGGTAGAGCAGCGGCGTGGCCGGCGGGTCGAGCCAGGCGTCGGCGCAGGCGCGGTAGGCCTCCGGGAAGCGCCGCCGGCGGAACGTGTCGCGGTAGTAGGAGAACGCCGCCGAGCGGTGCGGCCCGGGCGGGATGGCCGCCCAGAGGTGCTCGAGGTCCTCGCCGGCGTCGTACCCGGGCGACCAGCGGTGCCACAGGTGCCGGATCAGTGGCTCGGCGACGCGCTCGGGGAGGCCCGGCAGCTGGTTGAAGAGCGTGTACCAGCTCATCGAGGCCTGCCGCGGCAGCAGCCCGAGCAGGTCGCCGGCGCCCGCGCTGAGGCTGGGGATCGGCGGCACCGCCAGCGAGACCACCCGCCCGAAGGGGTTGTCGGGCAGCGCGGCGACGCCGTTGGCGGTGATCGCGCCCCAGTCGTGGCCGACGAGGACGGCGCGGCTGCCGCCGGCGTACTCGCGGTGCAGGCCGATCGCGTCGGTCATCAGGGCGGCCGGGTGGTAGACGCCGTCCGCGGCCAGCCCGCTCGGCGCGTAGCCGCGGGTGAAGGGCGCGACGACCCGGTACCCGGCGTCCACGAGAGCGGGCCCGAGGTGGCGCCAGGTGTGGGCCGTGTCGGGGAAGCCGTGCAGGAGCACCGCGAGCGGGCGCTCGGGGTCGTCGGTCGGGCCCCAGGCGAGGCTGGTGAGCGTGACCTCCGGGAGTACGGCGGTGAGCTGCTCCATGCACTCACGGTAGTCCTGGCCTATCTCGACATCAAGATTCTTTGTCCCATCCGCTACCGTGCTGCCATGCGGGACGAGGTCGACGAGCTGATCGAGGCGTGGGAGCGCGAGCGGTCCGACCTCGACCTCGGGCCGGTCTCCGTGTTCAGCCGGATCTCCCGCCTCGCCCACCACGTCGACCGGGCCCGCCGCGCCTCCTTCACCGCCCACGGCATCGAGCCGTGGGAGTTCGACGTGCTGGCGGCGCTGCGCCGCGCGGGGTCGCCGTACGAGCTCTCCCCCGGCAGGCTGCTCAAGGAGACGCTGGTGACGAGCGGCACGATGACCAACCGCGTCGACCGGCTGGTCTCGCGCGGGCTGGTGGAGCGGCACCCGGACCCCAACGACCGCCGCGGCGTGCTGGTCCGCCTCACCCCGGAGGGCAAGGCGGCCGTCGACGGCGCGTTCGCCGCGCTCCTCGACGCCGAGCGCGACCTGCTGACCGGGCTCTCGGACGAGGACCGTACGACGCTCGCCGGCCTGCTCCGCGAGCTGCTGGCGCCGTTCGCGGGCTGACGCCCGCCCGAGCCGTCCACAGTCGGCGCACAGGCACCCCCAGTACGCTCGGACCCGCTCCCCCGCGACCCAGGTCGCGCCCGCAACCAGAAGGTCTGAACCCGTGCATCGACGTCTCCGACGCCCCACCGCCCTGCTCTCCGCCGTCGCACTGACCGCCGCGCTCGCCGCCTGCGGGGGCTCGGACGGCTCCGACGGCTCGGACGACGCGGACGGCTCGTCCTCGTCGGCCGCCGCCGTGACCGGCGAGCTCGACGGCGTCACCTTCACCGGCGAGGTGGGCGAGGGCATCACCGCAGACTGGGCGGACGCCGTCCCGCTGCCCGACGAGACCACCGTGACCACCATCGTCGAGGGCGACGGCGACGAGGTCGCCGAGGGCGACACCGTGTCGACGTACCTGTGGGTGGGCAACGGCACCACCCAGGAGCAGGTCTACAGCGACTACGACAACGGCGTCCCGGAGGCGATCCCCTACGACACCGGCCAGATCGACGAGGTGTTCACGGCGCTGTTCGAGGGCCAGACCTACGGCTCCCGCGTCGCCGTCGTCGCCACCCCGGAGGCCGTCTTCCGCGACCGGGTCGAGGACAACTCGCTGGGCATCGACGCCGAGCACAGCGTCGTGATCGTGGGCGACCTGGTCGAGAAGCAGGCCTCCTCCCCGGAGCCCACCGACGACCAGGCCCACGACGCCGACCCCGACACGCAGCCGTCGGTGGTCGAGGAGGACGGCCAGCCGACCGGCCTCGACTTCTCCGGGATCGAGGAGCCCGAGCTCGACACCCCGGTGCAGCGGGTCGTCCTCGAGGAGGGCGACGGCGCCAAGGTCAAGGCGTCCGACACCGTCGTCGTCAACTACCTCGGCTCGGTCTACGACGCCGACGCGCCGTTCGACGAGAGCTACTCGCGCGGCGAGCCCCTCACCTCCCCGCTCAGCGGCCTGATCCAGGGCTGGACCATCGGCCTCACCGGCGTGAAGGTCGGCAGCCGCGTGCTGCTGCAGATCCCGCCGGCGTACGGGTACGGCGCGGCCGGCACCGGCTCCGCGATCCCCGGCAACGCCACCCTGTGGTTCCTGATCGACGTGGTCGAGGTCCAGTAGCCCGAGTTGCCGCGGGGCGGGTCGGCGCGCCCGTGGGTCGGGTCGTGTGCCTCAGACATCGGGATACGGGGGTCTGAGGCACACGAGCGCGGCGTGGGTGCGGCGAGGGCGGGTCGGCTCGCCCCGGGGGCGGGTCGTGTGCCTCATGCCCCGGAATACGGGGGTCTCAGGCACACGACCCGCTGCGAGCCCGGCGTGGGTCGGGTCGTGTGCCCCAGGCAGCGGTATACGCGGGTCTCAGGCACACGACCCCGCCACACGCCCACCGGGGCCGCGTCGTGTGCCCCAGACATCGACATACGCGGGTCTCAGGCACACGACCCCGCCACGGGCCACCGTGAGCCGCAGCCCATTCAGCTCAGTCGAGCACCTCGGCCGCCTCGAGCCACTCCAGCTCGGCGGCCTCCTTCTCCTCCTGGAGCGCGGCCAGCTCCCGCCCGACCTCGGTCAGCCGCTCCGGGTCGGTGGCCGCGGCGGCGAGCCGCTCGGTCAGCTCGGTCTCCTGCTCGTGCAGCCGGGCGAGGACCTTGTCCAGCCGCGCGAGCGTCTTCTTCGCCGCGCGCTCCTCGGCCGAGCCGGGCTTGGCCTTCTCCGGGCCGGGGGCGAGGTGGCTGACGGCGGCGGACGCCGCGGCGGCGGCGCGGGCATCGGCGGCCTCGGCGGCCCGAAGCGCAGCCTGGCGCCGCTCCAGGTACTCGTCCACGCCGCGCGGCAGCATCACCACCTGGCCGTCGCCCATCAGCGCCCAGACGGAGTCGGTGACGCGCTCGAGGAAGTACCGGTCGTGGGAGACCACGACCAGGGTTCCGGGCCAGCCGTCGAGGAAGTCCTCGAGGACGTTGAGCGTCTCGATGTCGAGGTCGTTGGTCGGCTCGTCGAGCAGCAGCACGTTGGGCTCGGTGAGCAGCAGCCGCAGCAGCTGGAAGCGGCGGCGCTCGCCACCGGAGAGGTCGCCGATCCGGGCGGTCAGCTTGTCGCCGGTGAAGCCGAACCGCTCCAGCATCGAGGTCGCGGTGACCTCGCCGTCCGCGGTCTTGGTGACCCGGCGGATCCCCTCGACCGTGGCCAGCACCCGGGCCTCGGGGTCCTCGAACGCGACGTGCTGCCCGAGGTGCTGCAGGGCGACCGTGCGGCCGTGCTTCACCTTGCCGTGGTCGGGCGCCAGCTCGCCGGAGAGCAGCGAGAGCAGCGTGGTCTTGCCGGCGCCGTTGACGCCGACGATGCCGACCCGGTCGCCCGGGCCGAGCCGCCACGTGGCGTGGTCCAGCAGCTTCCGCTCGCCGCGGGCCAGGTCGACGTCCTCGACGTCGACCACGTCCTTGCCGAGCCGCTGGGTGGCGAACTTCTGCAGCTCCAGCCGGTCGCGCGGCGGCGGCACGTCCTCGATGAGCGCGTTGGCCGCGTCGATCCGGAACTTCGGCTTCGACGTCCGGGCCGGGGCGCCGCGCCGCAGCCAGGCCAGCTCCTTGCGGACGAGGTTCTGGCGCCGTACCTCCGAGGCGGCGGCCTGGCGCTGCCGCTCGGCCTTGGCCAGCACGAACGCCGCGTAGCCGCCCTCGTAGGAGTCGATGACCCCGTCGTGGACCTCCCAGGTCTGCTGGCAGACCGCGTCCAGGAACCACCGGTCGTGGGTGACCACGACGAGTGCGGACGGCCGGTTGGCCAGGTGCGAGGCCAGCCAGGCGACGGCCTCCACGTCGAGGTGGTTGGTCGGCTCGTCGAGGATGATCAGGTCGTGCTCGCCGAGCAGCAGCCCGGCCAGCGCGCAGCGGCGGCGCTCGCCTCCCGACAGCCCGGCGACGGCGCGGTCCAGCTCGACGCCGGCCAGCAGCACCTCGACGATCTCGCGGAGCCGGTGGTCGGCGGCCCACTCGTGGTCCGAGCGCCCGCCGAGCACCACCTCGCGGACGGTGTGGTCGTCGGCGAAGTCGTCGGCCTGGCGCAGGTAGCCGATCAGCAGGCCACGCTGCCGCGAGACCCGCCCGGTGTCGGGCTCCTCCTCACCGGTCATCACGCGGAGCAGGGTGGACTTGCCGTCGCCGTTGCGGCCGACGATGCCGATCCGCTCGCCGGCCCCGACGCCGAGGGAGACGTCGGTCAGCAGCGGTCGTACGCCGAACGCCTTGGAGACGCGCTCGAGGTTGATCAGGTTGCTCATCAGGGTGGTCCGAGGGTGCCTATCCGTAGTGGACGACGTGAGCGCCCGCGACCGGCCCGGGGGCGATGGTCGCGCGGTGGCCCAGCGCGGTGACGTCGGCGAGCGCGACGCGGGCGGCGTCGACGTCACCGAAGAGCATGAGGAGGGTCGGCCCCGAGCCGGAGAGCAGCACGGCGGCCGGGTCCATCGACCGCAGGTCCGCCTCGACCTCGACCAGGTCCGGGCGCAGGTCCCGCGCCGGGGACCACAGGTCGTTCTCCAGCACCGCGGCGACCGCCGGGACGTCACCTGCCGCGAGCGCCGCGAGCAGCGCCGTCGGGTCGGCCGGCTCCGCGGGCGCGTCGGGGTGCAGCTCGTCGAAGTGGCGGTAGACCGCCGGCGTGCTCAGCCCGTCGTCGGCCAGCACGACGACCCACCACAGCGCGGACGCGTCGGCGACGGGCTCGACGACCTCGCCCCGGCCGGTGCCGAGCGCGGTACCGCCGAGCAGCGAGAACGGCACGTCGCTGCCCAGCTCCGCCGCGATCCGCAGCAGGTCCTCGTCGGTGGTCTCCAGGTCCCACAGCCGGTCGAGGGCGACCAGCGTCGCGGCCGCGTCGGCCGACCCGCCGGCCATCCCCCCGGCGACCGGGATCCCCTTGTCGATCCGCACGTGCGCGGCGAGGTCGAGGCCGTGGTGCGCGACCAGGGCCCGGCCGGCGCGCAGCGCGATGTTCTCGCCGTCCAGCGGTACGGCGACCTCGGGCTCGACCAGCTCCACGGACCAGTCCGGGGCCTCGGTGACGGTTACGTCGTCGTACAGGCCGACGGCCTGGTAGACGGTGACGAGCGGGTGGAAGCCGTCGGGGCGCGGCGCGCCCACGCCGAGGTGCAGGTTGACCTTGGCGGGCGCGCGGACGGTGACGCCCGTGGTCGGGGGCAGCGCGGCGGCGGTCATGCGCTCACCGGGCCGTCTGCGGGCCCGTCGACCTGCCCGTCGACCTGCCCGTCCACCTGCCCGTCGAGCGCCTCGGCGATCCGCACGAACGCGTCGATGTCGAGGGACTCGCCGCGGGCCATCGGCTCCACGCCGGCGGCCTCGAGCGCGGCCGAGGCCGCCTCGGCGGAGCCGGCGAGGGCGCGCAGCGCGCCGCGCAGCGCCTTGCGGCGGTGGGCGAACGCGGCGTCGATGACGGCGAACACCCGCTCGCGGGAGACCTTCGTGGTCGGCGGCTCGCGGCGGGTCCAGGCGACCAGGCCGGAGTCGACGTTGGGGGCGGGCCAGAAGACGTTGCGGCCGATCGCGCCGGCCCGGCGGACGTCGGCGAACCAGGCGGCCTTGGCCGAGGGGACGCCGTACACCTTGGAGCCGGGCTTCGCGGCGAGCCGGTCGGCCACCTCGGACTGCACCATGACCAGGCCGTGCTCGAGGCTGGGCAGCAGCGCCATCAGGTGCAGCAGCACCGGGACGGAGACGTTGTAGGGCAGGTTGGCGACCAGCCCGGTCGGCGCCGGGCCAGGGATCTCGGTGACCCGCATGGCGTCGGCGGGGACCACCCGGACGCGGTCGGCGGCGTCGGGGGCGAACCGGGCGATGGTGCCCGGCAGCGCCTCGGCCAGCGCCGGGTCGATCTCGATCGCGGTGACGTCGGCGCCGGCCTCGAGCAGCGCCAGGGTCAGCGACCCGAGTCCCGGGCCGACCTCGATCACGGTCTCGCCCTCGCGGACACCGGACTCGCGCACGATCCGGCGCACCGTGTTGGCGTCGATCACGAAGTTCTGGCCGCGCTGCTTGGTGGGCCGGATGTCGAAGGCGGCGGCGAGCTCCCGCACCTCCGCCGGTCCCAGCAGCCGGAGCCGGGGTGCGGAGGCGTCGGACATGTCCACCAGCCTAGGGCGTCGGCACCGATCCACCCTGATCGGCGGCCGGCCCGGCGCGGGGTCGTGTGCCCCACGCATCGCCCCACCGGGGCCTCAGGCACACGACCCGCAAAAGTCACCGCGAGCCGGCAGGAAGTTCCTGCCGACTCGCGGTGGGGGTGCTCCGGTCGCTCAGCGGGGGAGGCCGAGCTTGGCCGAGCAGTGCGGCCAGGCGCCGTACCCGCCGGAGGCCGCGCGCAGCTTCTCGGCGATCGCGATCTGCTGCTCGCGGGAGTTCTGGCTCGGCAGCCCGGTGCCGCCGTACGCCTGCCAGGTGCCCAGGTTGAACTGGAGGCCGCCGTAGTAGCCGTTGCCGGTGTTGATGGCCCAGTTCCCGCCGGACTCGCACTGCGCGAGCGCGTCCCAGACGGTGCTGCCGGAGGCGAAGTTCGCGGCCGGGGCGGGCTCGGGCTCGGGCTCCTTGGTGCCGACCTCGACGATCCGGGCCACCGGCGCGGTGGTCACCTTGTGGCCGACCATCGTCCGCTTGACCACCTCGCCGTTGCGGGTGACCACGCGGTACGTCGCGTTGCGGGCGCCCGCGCTGCCCTCGCGGACCACGGTCTCGGTGCCCTCCTCGGAGTCCGGGTCCTCGCGGGTGACGGTCGGGACGCTGAACGACTCGCCCTCGACGCGCTTGGTGGTCACGTCGATGTCGGTGAAGGTGATCCGGTCGCCGTCGCCGATCTTCGCCTTGAGGCCGGGCTTCACGACGTCGTGCTCGTCGACGTCGACGTCGAGCTGCTTGAGGGCCTGGCGGACGTTCAGCGCGGTCACCTCGCGCTCGACCGGCTTCTTGCCCGCGAGGGCGACGGTGAGCGTCTTGGGGGTGACGATCTCCAGCGCCGTGCCGTCGCGGTCCAGCTCCAGGCTGCGGCTCGTGGAGAGCCGCGCGTCGTGGTACATCGTGCCGAGCTGGACGAGCGCGCCCTGGACGTCGGTCGCGGTCACCCAGTGGGTGGTCTCGCGACCGTCGACGGTGAGGTCGATCGGCTTGCCGTACAGGACCGAGACCCGGCTGCCGTCGCCGATCGCCTCGTCGGGGTCAGGCTGCACCACGTCGTGGGAGGTCAGCTCGATGCCCTCGGCGGCCAGCACGTCGGCGACGGTGTCGCCCGTGGTGGAGACCTCGCGCTGCTCGCCGTCGACCGACAGGGTCACGGTGCTCTCGAGGCTCTGGTAGCCGTAGGTGGTGCCGGCGACCGCCAGCGCGACCACTGCCGAGGTACCGACGAGGGCGGTCCTGCTGTGGGTCAGGCGTCGAGCGGTGCGGCCGAGCGCCGCGCGGGTGGAACTCAGGGGGTTGCGTGCGACAGGCACGTCTCTCCCAACGTCGGACTCCCCGGGCCTCGGGCGACCAGCCATCCCCGCGCGCCCGCGTGAACAGGCGGCGACGCTGGTCCGCCGTACCCCATACGTACGGCGGCCGCAGCGTCGCGAGGATGCTCCAGGGGCACGCCGTTGGGCCCACCGGTGCTGGTCGGAAATCGATCCCGATCCCGGCCTTCGCGATCCATGCGAACAAGAGCAAGCACCCAAAAGCAAACCCTCGGGCCCCTCGGCGAGCCGTGACCAACGCCTACGGACGCTCGTTGTGCCCGCTCGGACGGCATTTCGTCCTGCAAATTGGGGAAAACGCATCAGGCGACTCAGGCAACCGCAGCGGCCGCCCGCGCGTCGTACCTGAGAATCGCGCGTTCTGTTACGTGCGCCGAGACCTGGAGGCTGACATGTCGTCACGTTCCGCTCTGCTCCCTGCCCCATCGCGCCCGCGCCGCCTCGCCGCGCTGGGCACCTCGCTCTGCGTCGGCGCGACGCTGGCCGCGGTCGCCACCGGAGCCACGACCGCGTCGGTCCACGCCGCCGCGCCGCCCGGCGACTGCGCCGAGGCGTTCCCGATCGCCGACCTCGCCGCCGACGACCCGGTCCACGGCCTCACCGTCTCCCGCGGGACCACCCCCGAGGAGTTCACCGGCACCGTGCTCGGCATCCTCGAGGACGGCATCGCGCCGGGCCGCGACATGATCATGATGGACCTCGACTCCACCGCGATCCAGGACGCCGGCGGCATCTGGCAGGGCATGTCGGGCTCCCCCGTCTACTCCGAGGACGGCCGCCTGATCGGCGCCGTCGCCTACGGGCTGTCGTGGGGCAGCTCGCCGATCGCCGGCGTCACCCCGTTCGAGTACATGGAGGGCTACCTCGGCCCCGCCGCCGCCCCCGGCCTGATCGACGTCCCCCGCGCCGCCGCCAAGAAGATCGCCGCCACCGGCGAGGTCACCCGCACCCAGGCGGCCCAGGGCTTCCGGCGGCTGCCGGTGCCGATGTCGGTCAGCGGCGTCTCCGCCGACCGGCTCGAGGACGGCCTGAAGCGCAAGACGAAGAAGCGCGGCTACCTCAAGAAGAACGCGTACGCCGCCCCGGCCGGCGGCACGACGGCGGCCGGCGAGGAGACCGTCGTCGCCGGTGGCAACCTCGCCGCCGTCGAGTCGGCGGGCGACGTCACCGCCGGCGGCGTGGGCACGGTGACGTCGGTCTGCGGCGACCGGATCGTCGGCTTCGGCCACCCGATGTACTTCGCCGGCCCCGTCTCCTACGGCCTCGGCGCCGCCGACGCGATCTACGTGCAGCCGGAGTCGCTCGGCGCCCCGTTCAAGGTGGCCAACTTCGGCGACATCGTCGGCGTCATCGACCAGGACCGCCTGACGGGCATCGCCGGCGCGTTCGGCCCGGCGCCCGCGAGCACCGCCTTCACCTCCGACCTCACCTACGGCGGAGCAGCGCGCGAGGGCAGCACGGACATCTTCGTCCCCGACTCGCTCGCCTGGATCGCGTTCTACGGAGCGCTGGCCAACCACGACGTGCTCCTGGACCGCATCGGCCCCGGATCGGAGACCCAGAGCTGGCAGATCGAGGGGATCGACGCCGACGGCACGCCGTTCTCGATCTCCTACGGCGACCGCTGGACGTCACCGTGGGACATCGCGGTCGACGCGTCCTACCCGCTCGCCGACGTGCTGTGGGCGCTGACCGAGCTCGCCGGCGTCAGCGTCACCTCCGTCACCAGCACCGGTGAGGCCACCGACGAGGAGGCCACCTACTCGGTCAAGAAGATCGAGCAGCGCCGCGGCGGCGTGTGGGTCAACCTGGCCAAGCGCCAGGCCGTCGTCAAGGCCGGCAAGACCCTGCGCCTGCGGGCCACCCTGATGGCGGCCGACGGCACCACCGCGACCGCTCCGCTGTCCCAGAAGATCCCGAAGCGGTTCGCGGGGACGCGCACCTGGGGCTCCGTCCGCGGCGGCGGCTGGGGCTACATCGACGTGTGGAACGCCAAGAGCGTCGCCGACGTGGTCGAGGCACTCGCGGAGGACCCGCCCAACGACGCGGTGAGCCTCGACGGCCGGCTGCGCAAGCGCGGGACGCGACTCGACTTCTCCGCGGAGAGCGCGCCCCAGGACCTGGTGATCTTCGGCAGCAAGTCGTTCACCCTGCGGGTGAAGTGATCGCCGGCTGACACCACCACACCACCGCCACACCACCGCAGCGGCCTTCGGCGGCGCCTACCAGGCGCCGCCGAAGGCCGCGAACGTGTTCGCCTCGATCGCGGCGCACAGCCCACCCAGGTCGGCGCCGCGCTCCTCCGCCATCCGGCGCACCGTCAGCGGCACCAGGTAGGGGGCGTTGGTCCGACCGCGGTGCGGCGTCGGCGTCAGGTACGGCGCGTCGGTCTCGACGAGGATCCGGTCCGCCGGCGCGAGCCTCAGCGCCTCCCGCTGCGGCTCGGCGTTCTTGAAGGTGATCGTCCCCGCGAACGACAGGTACGCGCCGCGATCCAGGCACTCGCGGGCGAAGGCGCCGTCGCCCGAGAAGCAGTGCATCACCCAGCGCTCGGGCACGCCCTCCGCGTCCAGGACGTCGAGCACCTCCTGGTGCGTGTCCCGGTCGTGGATGACCAGCGTCTTGCCCAACCGCTTGGCCAGGTCGATGTGGCGCGCGAACGAGTCGACCTGGACCCGGCGGCCGTCCTCGCCGGTGCGGAACGCGTCCAGCCCGGTCTCCCCGACCGCCCTCACCACGTCGGCGGTGGCCAGCTCCTCGATCTCCGCCCAGGCGGCCTCGAGCTCGCCCGCCTCGGCCAGCCGGGGCGCCTCGTTCGGGTGCAGCGCCACCCCGGCCACCAGCTCCGGGTGCTCCCGCGCGGCCTCGACCGCCCACCGGGCACCGCGCAGGTCGCAGCCGATCTGCACGATCCGCGGTACGCCGACGGCGGCCGCCGCCGCGATCGCCTCCCGGGCGTCGGGGGCCGGCCCGTCGCGGCCGATGTCGAGGTGGCAGTGGTTGTCGACGACCGGGTGCGGCAGCGGCTCCGGCGCCGGCGGCCGCTCGGCGGCTCGGGGGTCAGCCACGGACCCGCTCCAGGATCGCCTCGGCCAGCGCCTCGGGCGCCTGGGTGGGGATCCAGTGGCTCACCCCGGCCAGCTCGACGAACGTGAAGTCGGCGTCGACGTACTCGTTGCAGTGCTCCACGCCCCACCGGTCGATCGCGGTGTCGCGGTCGCTCCAGACCATCGTCGTCGGCACCTCGACGTTCCCGAACGAGGTGCGGGGGTCGGTCAGCGGCAGCGCCCGGTACCAGTTGAGCGCGGTGGGCAGCGCGCCGTCCTCGACGACCTCGGACCGGAACCGGGCGAGGTCGTCGGCGGTCATCCCGAAGGAGGTGAGCAGCCGCTCCCCGCCGTCGCCTCCGACGAGCAGCTCGGGCAGCCGGGGCACCTGGAAGAACGCCATGTACCAGGACCGCAGCAGCTGCCGCGAGTGCAGGCCGGCGGTGAGGAACGCCCGCGGGTGCGGCACCGAGACCGCGGTCAGGCTGCGCACCCGGTCCGGGTGCAGCGCCGCGGTCGCCCAGGCCGCGGCCGCGCCCCAGTCGTGGCCCACCACGTGGGCGTGGCCGTCCGGGCCGACCGCCTGCTCGACCAGCGCCACCACGTCGCCGGCCAGCAGCGGCAGCCGGTAGTCGCGCCGCCGCGGGGGGCGGGCGCCGGCGGCGTACCCGCGCTGGTCGAGGGCGAGCGTCCGGTAGCCGGCGTCGTTGAGCAGCGGCGCGACGTGACGCCACGACGTGGCGCGCTCGGGGAAGCCGTGCAGCAGCACGATCGGCTCCCCGCCGCGGGGGCCATCGTCGAGGACGCCGAGGGTCAGGCCGTCGTTCGCCACCGTCGTCACGACCCGGTCGGACGGGCTCTCAGCCAATGTGCACCACCTGGTAGACGTCGCGCTTGGGGAGTCCGGCGCGGACGGCGACCGCGGCGATCGCCTCCTTGCGCCGCATGCCGTCGGCCTCGAGCGCGGCGACCGCCGCGCGCAGGCTGTCGGGGTCCGACGCGACGCCCGCCGCCGGCTCGGCGCCCGCGACGACGACGGTCACCTCGCCGCGCACCCCGTCGGCCGCCCAGGCGACCAGCTCGCCGAGCGGGCCGCGGCGCACCTCCTCGTGGGTCTTCGTCAGCTCCCGGCAGACTGCGCCGGCACGGTCCTCGCCGAACGCCTCGGCCATCGCGGCCAGCGCCGCCTCGGTCCGGTGCGGGGCCTCGAAGAAGACCATCGTGCGCTGCTCGTCGGCCAGGTCGGCCAGCCGGCGCCCCCGCTCGCCCGCCTTGCGCGGCAGGAAGCCCTCGAAGCAGAACCGGTCAACGGGCAGCCCCGACACGGCCAGCGCGGTCAGCACCGCCGACGGGCCCGGGACCGCGGTCACCCGGATCCCGGCCTCGACCGCGGCGGCCACCAGCCGGTAGCCGGGGTCGGAGACGCTGGGCATCCCCGCGTCGGTCACCAGCACCACCCGCTCGCCCGCCTCCAGGGCCTCGACCAGGGCCGGTGTGCGGGCCTGCTCGTTGCCCTCGAAGTAGGAGACCACCCGGCCGGTCAGCTCGATGCCGAGCTCGGAGACCAGGCGCCGCAGCCGGCGGGTGTCCTCCGCGGCGACCACGTCCGCGCCGGCCAGCTCGGCGCCCAGCCGCGCCGGGGCGTCCGGGGCGTGCCCGATCGGGGTGCCCGCCAGGACCAGCACACCGGCCCCGGGATCGGATGCCGACGACGTTGGGGGGCTCACCCGCCAGATCATTCCACCCGCCCCCGCGGGGACGTAGGGTTCCCCACTGTGACCGCCGTCGACTCCCCCGCCAGCGCGCGGTCCGAGGCCGACGAGGCCGACGAGCTGGTCGGGCTCTCCCGCACCGCCGGCGGCTGGCGGGTGCCGCTGGCGCGGGTCCGGCTGGTCAACCCGATCACCCGGCGGCCGCTCGGCTCGCGCGCGGTCGGCTGGATCTCCTCGCTCGGCGTCGCGCTGCTCGCGTTCGCGCTGCGGCTCTACCACCTGGGCACGCCACGGGTCTTCGCCTTCGACGAGACCTACTACGCCAAGGACGCGTGGTCGCTGCTCAACAACGGCTACATCCAGACCTACCTGACCGACGCCGACGGCAACACCAAGACCGACATCAACGCCGACATCCTCGCCGGCCACACCACCGGCGTGTGGACCGGCGAGCCGTCCCTCGCGGTCCACCCCGACGTGGGCAAGTGGCTGATCGCGCTGGGCGAGAAGGCGTTCGGGATGGACCCGTTCGGCTGGCGGTTCGCCTCGGCGGTCGCCGGCGCGCTGATGGTGCTGGTGATGTGCCGGCTGGTACGGCGGATGACCGGCTCGACGCTGCTCGGCTGCGTCGCCGGCGTACTGCTGATGCTGGACGGGCTGCAGTTCGTCCTCTCCCGGCTGGCGCTGCTCGACATCTTCCTGGCGCTGTTCCTGCTGATGGCCGTGGCCTGCCTGGTCGCCGACCGCGACTGGCACCGGGCACACCTGGCGAGACGCCACGAACGGCGCCTGGCCGCGCGCGCCGAGGACGGCGAGGACGCGGCCGCGATCGCCCAGTCCCCCGGCGGCTGGGGCCCGCGGATCCTGTTCCGTCCGTGGCTGCTGGCCGCGGGCGTCTGCTTCGGGCTGGCAGCGGGGACGAAGTGGACCGCCGCCTACCCGCTCGCGGCGTTCGGCCTGCTCTGCTGGATCTGGAGCGCCGGGGCCCGCCGCAGCCTGGGCATCCGGAGGCCGGTGCTCAAGGGCGCGGTCGCCGACGGCATCCCGGCCTTCCTGCACCTGGTCGTGGTGGCGCTCATGGTCTACATCGCCACCTGGGGCGGCTGGCTCGCGCACGCCGACGAGTACGAGCAGTACCTCAGCTCGACGCAGTACCGGCAGTACACCGGGCAGGGCGACTGCGCGAGCGAGGACGACTCCTACATCGCCACGAACCTGGACCCGGACGCGAGGTGGGCGACGGCCAGGGAGCCCGACGCCTCCGGAGTCGGCGAGGCGTGGCAGTCGCTGCGCTCGCTCTGGTACTACCACCAGGACGTCTACACGTTCCACACGCACTTCCTGAACTGCTCGACGCACTACTACCAGTCCAAGCCGTCCGGCTGGCTCCTGCTGAACCGGGCGGTCGGGGTCGCCGTCACCAACGACATCCCGCCCGGCGAGCAGGGGTGCGAGGCCCCGGCGGACAGCAGCTGCATCCGGCAGGTCCTGCTGGTCGGCAACCCGGTGCTGTGGTGGGGCGGCTGCATCGCGCTGCTGTTCAGCGTCGCGATGTGGGTCGGCGCCCGGGACTGGCGCTTCGGCGTCGCCGTGGTCGGCACGCTCTCCACCTGGGTGCCGTGGATGCTGTACGACGACCGCCCGATCTTCCTGTTCTACGCCGTCGCGATCCTGCCGTTCGTGGTGATCGCGCTCGTCCTGTCGATCGGGACGCTGATCGGACCGTCGCGGCTGCCGTCGAACCGGCGCACGATCGGGGTGATCGTGAGTGGTGCCTTCGTCGTCCTGGTGCTGGTCAACTTCGCCTGGTTCTGGCCCATCTGGACCAACGAGCTGCTCACCAAGCGCGAGTGGCTGGACCGGATCTGGTTCTCGCGTTGGGTCTAGCCACCGCCTGAAAAAACTACTCGTACCAAGAATTTGGGACCTAAGACCCAGTAACTCCTCGCCGAGCGGACACGTTGAACAGCCTGAGGGGCCGCCGGAGATTCCGGGGGCCGGGGAGCTTCAGGGGCAATCATGATGAACCACGACAAGCACCACGAGACGGCGGAGCAGATCCTCCAGATCGAGGTCGCGCTCACCCCGTTCACGCAGCGCAGCCGTTCGGTCGGTGTGAGCCACTACCAGCACGGCCTGACCCGGGGCCTCGACCTGGGCGAGCACGTCCTGGTCCACGACCCGGCCACGCGCACGCACTTCACCGGTGTCGTCGCCGACATCGACTTCACGCTGGAGGACACCCTCTACCGGGTCGAGCTGGGCACGCGGATCACCAGCGGCGAGGCCGCCCAGTGGCTCAGCCCGACGCGCGAGCGCCCGTCCGGCGGCCTGACCACCAGCGACGTCGCACAGCTGCTCACCGCGATGCGCCGCAGCCAGCAGGGCCTGCTGGCGGCGTACCGGGAGTACCGCCCCGAGGCCGGGACCGAGGCCACCCCTGACCGATCGGTCGCCCAGATCTAGTCAATTTGGGTGATGCGTTACAGGCCGAACGCCTACTGATGTCCTGAAAACTCCCGTATCTGCGTCCCGAGTACGGGAAAGTTCTCGTCATGCCCGTTCAGCAGCTCATCCGCGTCTACCTCGTCGACGACCACGAGATCGTCCGACGCGGCATCCACACCGTGCTGTCCGAGGCCGACGGGATCGAGGTCGTCGGCCAGTCCGGCAGCGCCTCGGTCGCCCTCCCCGAGATCCTCGACCTGCGGCCCGACGTCGTGATCCTCGACGCCCAGCTCTCCGACGGCAGCGGCATCGACGTGTGCCGCGAGATGCGCGCGGCCGACCCGAACATCCGGGGCATGATCCTCACCACCCACGACGACCCGGACGCCATCTCCTCGGCGATCCTGGCCGGCGCCTCGGGCTACGTCCTGAAGCGGATCGAGGGCGCCTCGCTGGTCAGCGGCGTCCGCTTGGTCGCGGGTGGCCACTCCCTGATCGACCCCTCCGTCGCCGCTCGCGTGGTCGAGCAGATGGAGATGCAGCGCAAGTCGCTGGACATCATCTGCGAGCTCACCCCGCAGCAGCGCCGGATCTTCTTCCTCATCGCCGAGGGCCTCACCAACCGCCAGATCGCGGAGAAGCTCTTCCTCGCCGAGAAGACCGTCAAGAACCACGTCACCGGCCTGCTCGCCCGCCTCGGCCTCGAGCACCGCACCCAGGCCGCGCTGCTCGCCGTCCGGATCCAGGACGCCGGCCCGCTCAGCGGCTCCCCCGCTGCCGCCGGCAACGGCTCGGCCCCTGCCACCCTCGGCGGCCGCCCGGCCCGCATCGGCCAGGCCACCGTCGACGCGCCGCGCACCGCTGCCGTCGCCCAGCGCGCCATCTGACCGAACAGGGGCCTGGGGCAGGCCGAACCGGGGGTTAGGGCACACCCAACCGGGGCTCGCGCCACACCCAACCGGGACTCGCGCCACACCCAACCGGGACTCGCGCCAGCAACTGCCCCGACTGCCGGCTCGGGCTGCCCCGACCCCCCGTTCGGCCTGCCCTCACCCCCGGCTCGGGCTGCCCCAACCCCCCGCTCGGCCTGCCCCAACCCCCGGCTCGGGCTGACCCAACCCCCGGCTCGGCCTGCCCCGACTGCCTGTTCGGCGGTCAGGCGCCGGGCTTGCGGTAGACAGACGTACGGCCCAGGGGCACCCGCTCGAGCACCGGGTCGATGCCGAGGGCGGTCTCGGCGGCGCCGAGCACCAGGTACCCGCCGGGGCGCAGCGCGCTGCGGAGCTTGGCGAAGACCTGCCGCTTGGTCTCCATGTCGAAGTAGATGAGCACGTTGCGGCAGAAGATCACGTCGAACGGGCCCGGCGGCGGGGGCTGGTTGACCAGGTTGTGCTCGGCGAAGGTCACCTGCGAGCGGATCGCCTCGGAGATCTGCCACGCGGCGCCCTGGCGGGTGAAGTACTCGCTCAGCAGCTGCGCCGGCAGCCCCCGGTTCACCTCCAGGGTGCTGAACCGGCCGGCGCGGGCGGACTCCAGGACCTTGGTGTCGATGTCGGTGGCGTGGATCCCGACGGTGTAGCCGGGGTGCGACTTCCGCCAGGCGGTCAGCAGCATGGCGAGCGAGTACGGCTCCTGCCCGGTCGAGCAGGCGGCCGACCAGATCCGCACGCGGCGGGTCAGGCTGTTCTGGCGGGCGATCTCCGGCAGCACGGTGCCGAGGAACTCGGTGAACGGCGCGCTGTCGCGCATCCAGGACGTCTCGTTCGTGGTCAGCGCCTCGACGATCGCCTTGCGGGCGCGCGCACCGTCGCCGGCCGGCGCCGAGCGCCGCACCTGCAGCACCCACGCGTTCACGTCCGGCGCCCCGGCGGCGCGGGCGAGCGGCGCCAGCCGGGACTCGATCAGGTACTCCTTGGACGGCTGGAGCGCGAGCCCCGAACCCTCGCGGGCCACGCCGGCGACGTACTCGTAGGCCTGGGGTGAGAGCGTCATGAGCCGCTCCTGCCGTGGACGCGCTCGGTCAGGTGGTGCGCGACCTTGTCCAGCGGCAGCACGCTGCTGGCCAGGCCCGCGGTCGCCGCGGCGCCCGGCATGCCCCAGACCACCGAGCTGGCCGCGTCCTGGACGGCGACGTCACCGCCGGCGCCGACGATCGCCCGCGCCCCCTCGCGGCCGTCGGTGCCCATCCCGGTCAGGATCAGCGCATGCACGCCGCGCCCGAGGGTGGCCGCGGCGGAGCGGAAGAGCACGTCCACGGCGGGCCGGCAGTAGTTCTCCGGCGGGCCGTCGGTGCAACGGGTGACGAGCTGGCCGCCCTTGCGGGCCACCTCGAGGTGGCGATCACCGGCGGCGACCACCACGTCGCCCGGGCCGAGCGGCGCGCCGTCGACGGCCTCCCGCACGCGCAGCCCGCTGAGCCGGTCCAGTCGCTCGGCGAACTGCTTCGTGAACAGCGCCGGCATGTGCTGGACGATCGCGATCGGCGCCGGGAACGTCGCCGCGAGCTGCGGCAGGACCTCCGACAGCGCGGCCGGGCCGCCCGTCGAGGAGCCGATCACGACCAGCTGGACCTGCCCGGTGGCACGCGCCGGCCGCACCGTGAAGCTCGGTACGACGGACGCGACCGCCGTTCCGGCCCCCGGCCCGAGCGCACGTCCGGGACGGACCGAAGACCGCGGCGATCTCGCCGAGCACCTGTAGGCGGCCGGAGAAGCGGTCGATGTCGGGGCCGGCCTTGCGGGTCGCGGCGCC
>NZ_JBEGDJ010000056.1:0-26851 GCF_040191335.1 Nocardioides sp. YIM 152588
GACGCCGACGGCACGCCGTTCTCGATCTCCTACGGCGACCGCTGGACGTCACCGTGGGACATCGCGGTCGACGCGTCCTACCCGCTCGCCGACGTGCTGTGGGCGCTGACCCGGTCCGTCCGGAGGGCGCCGCGCGCCCTTCCCGCGCGCTCCTCGCGCGCCCCACGAACGGACACCGATGAAGAAGAAGCACCTCCCCGCCGCCCTGCTCGCGGCGCTCCTGGTCCCCGGCCTGGCGGCCTGCGGCTCCGACGACGACGGGACCGCCGCCGACACCGCGAGCGCGGCCGCGCCGGCCGGCGCCGCCGCCGACGCGGTGACCGTCACCGACCCCTGGGTCAAGGCCGTCGACGGCGAGATGTCGGCCGCGTTCGGCGTGCTGACCAACGACTCCGACGCGGACGTCACCCTGGTCTCCGCGGAGACCGAGGTCAGCGGCATGGTCGAGCTGCACGAGACCGTGCAGAACGACGACGGCTCGATGGCGATGCAGGCCAAGGAGGGCGGCTTCGCGATCCCGGCCGGCGGCGAGCATGTGCTCGAGCCCGGCGGTGACCACATCATGCTGATGGGCCTCACCGGCGCGCTCGAGGCCGGCACCACCGTCACCCTGACCCTCACCTTCGACGACGGCTCGACCACCGAGCTCGAGGCGACCGTGAAGCCGTTCGACGGTGCCGACGAGGAGTACCAGGACGGCGACGACAGCCACGACATGAGCGACGACGCGAGCGACGACATGGACATGGGCGGCGATCACTGATGCCCGGCGGTCCTCGCTGGGGCCGCCGTAGCGTGCTCCGCTCCGGCGCCGCCGCCTTCGGCGGCGCCGGGGTGGGGTGGAGCGCCTCGGCGCTGCTCCCGGACGACGCCACCGCCGCGGAGGCGGAGGTGGTGACGGTCGCGCCCCCGGCCGGCTCGGAGACGGCCGCCGAGCCGGGGCGCCACCAGGCGGGCGTGACCACGCCGCCGCAGGCCCACCTGTCGATGGTCGGCTGGGACCTGCGCGCCCGGCGCAGCCGCGAGTCGCTGCGGCGGATGATGCGGCTCCTCACCGACGACGCCCGCCGACTGGCCGAGGGGCGGGCCGCGCTGGCCGACACCGAGCCCGAGCTGGCGCAGTACCCGTCGCGGCTCACCGTGACCTTCGGCTTCGGGCCGCGTGTCATGCGCGAGCTGGCGACGGTCGACGTGGGCTTGGCGGAGCTGCCGGAGTTCGCCGGCGACCGGCTCGACGAGGCCTGGGGACAGACCGACGTCGTCGCCCAGATCTGCTCCGACGACCCGGTCACGCTGGCCCACGCCCGCCGGATGCTGCTCAAGGACGCCCGCGGTTTCGCCGAGGTGCGGTGGATCCAGGACGGCTTCCGCGACGCCCGGGGCACCGCGCCCGCGGGCGCCACCATGCGCAACCTGATGGGCCAGGTGGACGGCACGGTCAACCCCGACCCCGCCGAGCCCGACTTCGACGGCCTGATCTGGTCCGGAGGCGAGGGGGAGGCCGCCGAGGCCTTCGCCGGCGGCACCTTCCTGGTGCTGCGCCGGATCCGGATGGACCTCGAGGGCTGGGACCGCGTGGACCGCCGGGGACGGGAGGAGGTGATCGGCCGCCGCCTGGACAACGGGGCGCCGCTGACCGGCGAGCACGAGACCGACGCCCCGGACCTGAACGCGAAGACGGCCTTCGGCTTCCCGGTGATCGACCCGGCCAGCCACATGGCCCGGGCGCGCAGCTCCGACCCGCTGCAGCGGTTCCTGCGCCGCCCCTTCAACTACACCGTGCCGGACACCTCCCGGCCGACCGGCGAGGACGCGGGCCTGGTCTTCATCGCGTACGCCGCCGACGTGGCCCGGCAGTTCGTGCCGGTCCAGCGGCGGCTGGCCGAGATGGACCGGCTCAACGAGTGGACGCGGGCGATCGGCTCCGCCGTCTACGCGATTCCACCGGCCGCCACGGATGATGGGTACGTCGGCGAGCCGCTGCTCGGCGCCGACGCTTGACGAGTGCCAGGAGAGAACGTGACGAAGTACCCCGCCCCGGTGGCCACCCGCGCCGCCTGGGCCGCCCCGCTGGCGGTGATGACGGCCCTGCTCGGCGTGCTGCTGGCCGGCTGGACGAGCCCCGCCGCCGCGCACACCTCGCTGCTGGGCTCCTCGCCCGAGGACGGCGCGCGCCTGGACGCGCTGCCGGCGGAGATGACCTTCACGTTCAGCGAACCGATCGCGACCCCGGCGTACGCCGTCGTGACCGCGCCGGACGGCGAGCAGGTCGCGTCCGAGACCGTGCGCGTGGGCGGCACCGAGGTGTCGGTGGACCTCGCCGGCTCCGGCGCCGAGGGCACCTACACCGCGGCCTTCCGGGTCGTCTCCGAGGACGGCCACCCCGTGACCGGCCAGCTGACCTTCGTCGTCGGCGACGAGGACGGGGGAGTGGCGGCGTCGCCGTCCCCGGACGCCTCGGCGTCACCGGAGGCCTCGGCCTCACCGGCGGCCGGCGCTGCGGCCGACGGTGCGGACGGCGCGGACGACGCGGACGCCTCCGACACCTCCGACGGCTCGGGCCTGTCGCGCACGCAGCTGTACTGGGGCGTCGGCATCGGCCTCTTCGTCGTCGCGGGCGTCCTCGCGCTCCTGGCCAGGAGGGCCCGCTCGTGACCGCCGGGACCCCCGCCACCACCGACCGCACCCCCGCCCGCCCCGGCGGCGGCTGGCCGCGGACCGTGGCGCTCGCCGGCGGCGCCTTCGCCGGGCTCACCGCGCTGGTCGTGCTGCTGCTGGCCGGCGGCGGCGCCCCGGCCGAGCCGATCCCGGGCCTGCCCGACCCCGGCCGCCTCACCGGCTGGGGGTTGCCGGTCGTCCGGCTGCTCGCCGACCTCCTCGCCGTCGGCGTGGTCGCCGGCCTGCTGGTCGCCCCGCTGACGATGCGCCGGCCCGCCGACGAGATGGGCGGCCGCGCGCTGCGCGCCACCGGCTCGGTCCGGTGGCTGGCTCTGGGCTGGGCCGTGGCCGCTCTCGCCCAGGTCGTGCTCACCTTCTCCGACCAGTTCGCCGTGCCGCTCGGCGAGGTCCGCTGGGTCGAGCTGCGCGGCTTCGCCCGCACCGTCGACCAGGGCCAGGCCCTGATCGTCCAGGCGCTGCTGGCCGCGGTCGTCGCCGTGGCGGCCCGCTGGCTGCTCACCGCCCGCTCGGTCGCCGTGCTGCTGGGGGTGGCGCTGGCCGCGCTGGTGCCGCCGCTGCTCACCGGCCACGCGGCGTCCTCCGGCAGCCACGACACCGCGATCGTAGCCATCGTCATCCACGTGCTGGCGGCCGTCGTGTGGTTCGGCGGCGTGGTGGCCCTGTGGTGGCACCTGGGCTCCTCGACCGAGCTGCGCGCCCGCGCGGTGCGCCGCTTCGGGGCGCTGGCCGCGTGGTGCTTCGGGCTGGTGGTCGCCTCCGGCGCGCTGAGCGCCTGGGTGCGGATCGGCTCGCTCGACGAGCTCGGCTCCTCCTACGCGCTCGGGGCGCTGGCCAAGGTGGCCGTGGTCTCCCTGATCGGCCTCCTCGTGATCCGCTACCGGCGCTCGCTGGCCGCCCGCGCCGAGCGGGGCGACGGGACCGACGGGATCTCCGCCCGCGGCCTGCTGACCCGCCTGACCGTGCTCGAGGGCGGCCTGATGGCCGTCGCCATGGGCCTCGGCGTCGCGCTCTCCCGGACCCCGCTGCCCGTCGGCGAGCCCTACACCTCGGCCGCGGAGAACCTGCTCGGCGGCCCGATCCCGCCCGAGCCCACGCTCGGCCTGCTGCTGTGGAGCTTCACGCCCAGCGGCCTCGGCTTCGCCGTGGTCGGCATCGGCGCGGCGGCGTACCTGGTCGGCGTGGTCACCCTGCGCCGCCGGGGCGACGCCTGGCCGGTGCTGCGCACGATCCTGTGGTTCGCCGGCCTGGCCGTGGTCGGGTACGCGACCTTCGGCGGCCTCGGCGTCTACTCCAACGTCATGTTCAGCGCGCACATGGCCGCGCACATGATGCTCTCGATGGTGGCGCCGATCCTGCTGGTCCTCGGCCAGCCGATCCAGCTCGCGCTGCGGGCGCTCCCCGGTAGCGACGTGCCCGGCGGGATGGGTCCGCGGCAGATGCTCTCGGCCGCGCTGGGGTCCAGGATGGCGCGGCTGTGGCTCAACCCCGTGACCGCCGGCCTGCTGCTGGTCGGCGCGCTCTACCCGGTGTACCTGACCGGCATGTTCGACTGGCTGATGAGGAGCCACCTCGGCCACCTCGCCATGGAGCTGCACTTCCTCGTCGCCGGCCTGATCTTCTTCGAGCTGCTGCTCGGCTCCCGGCCCGGTCACCAGATCTCCTACATCAGCCGGCTGCTGCTGCTCCTGGTGACGATGCCGTTCCACGCGTTCTTCTCGGTCGCGCTGATGGGCGCGGACACGATCGTGGGGGAGCGGTACTACACCCTCCTCGCGGTCCCGTACGTGCCCGACCTGCTCGTCGACCAGAACCTCGCCGGCTCGATGAACTGGGCGCTCGGCGAGGTGCCGATGGTGATGGTCATCGTGGTGCTGGTGATCCAGTGGTTCCGCGACGACACCCGCGAGGCCAAGCGCCGCGACCGCGCCGCCGACCGCGACGGGGACGCCGAGCTCGCGGCGTACAACCGGATGCTCCAGGGCATCGGCGACGAGGTCAAGCGCCACCCCTGAGCCGAAAAACACCGCGAGTCGGCAGAAACTTTCTGCCGACTCGCGGTGTCTGTCGCTCGGAGAGGGGTCAGAGGCCCATCTTCATCGCGGTGCGGAGGTCCTTGTTCAGCTGGCTGATGACGTCCAGCGGGATCTCCTTCGGGCACGCCGAGGCGCACTCGCCGATGTTGGTGCAGCCGCCGAAGCCCTCGTGGTCGTGCTGGCCGACCATGTCGACCACGCGCGAGTACCGCTCCGGCTGACCCTGCGGCAGCTCGCCCAGGTGGGTGATCTTGGCGCCCAGGAAGAGCGAGGCGGAGCCGTTGGGGCACGCCGCCACGCAGGCGCCGCAGCCGATGCAGGTGGCCACGTTGAACGCGCGCATCGCCTTGTCGCGGGGCGCCGGCACCGAGTTGGCCTCGGGGGCGGAACCGGTGTTGGCCGAGATGTAGCCGCCGGACTGGATGATCCGGTCGAACGCGGAGCGGTCGACGATCAGGTCCTTGACCACCGGGAACGGCTCGGCGCGCCACGGCTCGATGGTGATCGTGTCGCCGTCCTTGAAGGAGCGCATGTGCAGCTGGCAGGTCGTGGTGACCTCCGGGCCGTGCGCCTGGCCGTTGATCATCAGCGAGCACATGCCGCAGATGCCCTCGCGGCAGTCCGAGTCGAACGCCACCGGCTCCTCGCCGGAGGTGACCAGCTGCTCGTTGAGCAGGTCGAGCATCTCCAGGAACGACATGTCCGTGGAGACGCCATCGAGCTGGTAGGTGTGCAGCGCACCCGCCGCCGACGCGTTGGCCTGGCGCCAGATCTTGAGGGTGAGATTCACTTGTAGGACCTCTGCTTCATCTCGATGGCCGTGTAGATCAGGTCTTCCTTGTGCAGGACCGGCGAGCCATCCTCGCCGCCCCACTCCCAGGCGGCGACGTAGGCGAACTCGTCGTCGTGACGCATCGCCTCGCCGTCCTCGGTCTGCGACTCGCCCCGGAAGTGGCCGCCGCAGGACTCGCGCCGGTTGAGCGCGTCGATGCACATGAGCTCGCCCAGCTCGATGAAGTCGGCCACGCGGCCGGCCTTCTCGAGGTCCTGGTTGAGGGTGTCGGCGGAGCCGAGCACGCGGACGTTGCTCCAGAACTCCTTCTTCAGGTCGCGGATCAGGCCGATGGCCTTGATCAGGCCCTCCTTGGTCCGCTCCATGCCGCAGTACTCCCACATGATCTGGCCGAGCTGCTTGTGGAAGGAGTCCACGGTGCGGGTGCCGTCGATGGAGAGGAACTGGTCGATCCGCTGCTGCACGGCCTGCTGGGCAGCGAGCACGGCGGGGTGCGACTCGTCGACCGTCTCGAACGGGCCGTCGGCGAGGTAGTCGCGGATGGTGTTCGGCAGCACGAAGTAGCCGTCGGAGAGGCCCTGCATCAGCGCCGAGGCGCCGAGGCGGTTCGCGCCGTGGTCGGAGAAGTTCGCCTCACCGGCGCAGAAGAGACCCGGGATGTTGGTCTGGAGCTCGTAGTCGACCCACAGGCCGCCCATCACGTAGTGCACGGCGGGGTAGATGCGCATCGGCAGCTCGTACGGGTTCTCGCCCGTGATCCGCTCGTACATGTCGAGGAGGTTGTCGTACTTCTCCTCGATGGCCTCCTTGCCGAGGCGCTGGATCGCCGCGCCCAGGTCCAGGTAGACGCCGCGGCGGACGAGGCGCTTCTCGCCGTCGGGGCCGGTCTCCTCGACCTGGGGCCCGACGCCGCGGCCCTCGTCGCACATGTACTTCGCGGCGCGGGAGGCGATGTCGCGGGGGACCAGGTTGCCGAAGGAGGGGTAGATCCGCTCCAGGAAGTAGTCGCGCTCGGACTCGGGGATCTCCCGCGGGTCCTTGTCGCAGTCGGCGGCGTTCTTGGGGACCCAGATCCGGCCGTCGTTGCGCAGCGACTCCGACATCAGGGTCAGCTTCGACTGGTGCGCGCCGGTGACCGGGATGCAGGTCGGGTGGATCTGCGTGTAGCAGGGGTTGGCCATGTAGGCGCCCTTGCGGTGCGCGCGCCACGCGGCGGTGACGTTCGAGCCCATCGCGTTGGTGGAGAGGAAGTAGACGTTGCCGTAGCCACCGGTGGCGAGGACCACCGCGTCGGCCAGGTGCGTCTCGATCTCGCCGGTGACCATGTCGCGGGCGATGATGCCGCGGGCCTTGCCGTCGACGACGATCACGTCGAGCATCTCGTGGCGGGTGAACTGCTCGACCGTGCCGGCCGCGACCTGGCGCTCCATGGCCTGGTAGGCGCCGATCAGCAGCTGCTGGCCCGTCTGGCCGCGGGCGTAGAAGGTCCGGGAGACCTGCACGCCGCCGAACGACCGGTTGTCCAGCAGGCCGCCGTACTCACGGGCGAACGGGACGCCCTGCGCGACGCACTGGTCGATGATGTTCGCGCTGACCTCGGCGAGGCGGTAGACGTTCGACTCGCGGGCGCGGTAGTCACCGCCCTTGACCGTGTCGTAGAAGAGGCGGTACGTCGAGTCGCCGTCCTCCTTGTAGTTCTTGGCCGCGTTGATGCCGCCCTGCGCGGCGATCGAGTGGGCCCGGCGCGGGGAGTCCTGGTAGCAGAAGGACTTCACGTTGTAGCCGGCCTCGCCGAGCGTGGCGGCGGCGGCGCCGCCGGCCAGGCCGGTGCCGACGATGATCACCGAGAGCTTGCGCCGGTTGGCCGGGTTGACCAGGCGGTTCTCGAACTTGCGGGTGGTCCAGCGGTCCTTGATCGGACCGGTCGGCGCCTTGGCGTCGACCAGGCCGTCGCCGAGGGTGTAGAAGCCCTCGGCGTCGTCCGAGACCTGGTTCGGGGCCGCGTTGAGCGGGGTGAGGCCGTCGTGGAGGGTGCTGCCAGCCATGGGTGCGGCTCCTTACTTCTCGATGATGCCGACGAGGACGGACAGCGGGACCAGCGAGAAGCCGCCCGCGATGACGATGGCGACGATCCAGCCGGTGGCGCGGGCGCGGGCCCGCGAGGTCGCCGAGTTGGTCAGGCCCAGGGTCTGCAGCGAGCTGAACGTGCCGTGGTGCAGGTGGAAGCCGAGGGCGACCATCGCGATCAGGTAGATGATCGTCATCCACCACAGGTCGAAGGTGTCGACCAGCAGGGCGTAGGGGTTGTCGCCGCCGGTGTCGCCGTTGCTCGGGTTGATCTTGACGATCGTGAAGTTGAGCAGGTGCCACACCACGAACACGAGGATCGTCAGGCCGCCCCAGCGCATGGTGCGCGAGGAGAGCGAGGTGGTGTTGCGCTTCACGGCGTACTTGACCGGGCGGGCCTTGGCCGCGCGGTGCCAGAGCGCCATCGCGCAGCCGACGTGGACCACGATCGCGGCGATCAGGCCGATCCGCAGGATCCAGAGGAAGCCCTCGTGGGGGAGCATCGGCTCGCCCAGCTCGCGCAGGTGCTCGGCGTAGTGGTTGAACGCCTCCTCACCCGCGAACGCCTTGAGGTTGCCGTACATGTGCCCCACCACGAAGGCGATGAACAGCAGGCCGCTGACGGCCATGAGGAGCTTGAGGGCGATGGTCGACCTGGTCGATCGAGAGCCCTTGACCAATGAGGGTCGCGTCGTCGTTGCCACGAGGGGTCAGGCTACCCCCGCTACCGGGCGGTAGGTGACCGGGCTCATGTGAGATATGCACGTAAGGCGACCCTTACCTACGTTACCAGCGGGTTCAAGCAGGGCGTCCGACGGCTCGGACGCGCCGCTCGGGCGCCGGGTCAGACGAGGCTCGGCAGCAGCGCCGCGTGGTGGTGCTCGACGAGCTCGTCCACCGCCTCGGTCCAGGTGCGGCCCAGCGCGTGCTCCCGCGCCTGGGCGCCCATCAGCGAGCGCTGCCGGTCCGCGACCACGGAGGTCACCGCGCGGACCAGGTCGCTGCGCCGGTCGGCGTCGTAGAGGACGCCGGTCTCCAGGTGGCGCACCACCTCCGCCGCCGCCGCGGCGCGCGGCGCCACCACCGGTACGCCGGCGGCCGCCGCCTCGCGCAGCACGTGGGCGTCGGTCTCCAGCGCACCCGGGTGGACCAGCACGTCCAGGGTCGGCAGCGCCACGGTCAGGTCGGCCGTGGGCAGCGGGCCGGTGAACTTCGCGTGCGGGAGGCGGCGCTGGAGCCACTCCCGCTCGGGCCCGGTGCCGATCACGACCAGGCGGGTGCCGGGGATCTCGGCCAGCTCCGCGAGGCGGCGCACGCCGTGCCGCTTGTGCAGCGCGCCGACGTACCCGACGACGACCAGCGGGTCGGCCCCGGGCCGGCTCTTGGCCCGCGACCAGACCGAGTGCAGCCAGTGGTCGCGCAGGGCGGGGGTGAACGCGGCCGGGTCGACGCCGGGGAGCCACGCCCGCGCGGTGACGCCGAGCTCGGCGGCGCGCTCCACCATCCACGCCGAGGTGACGAGGGTGGCGTCCGCCCGCCCGGCGATGCGGCTGCGCCAGTAGTCGGCGGCCAGGTCGAGCACCGGCGACTGCTCGACCGCGAGCGTCGGGACGCCGAGGCGGCCGGCGTGCTTGATCGCCTTGCGGCCCACTGCCCGCGGGGAGTGCGCCTGCACCAGGTCGGGCCGGAAGGCGACCATCGCGGCGCGGGTCTGCGCGCCGGTGGGCTCCAGCGGCCGCACCCGCGCGACCTCGCAGCCGCGGTAGCTGTTCAGGCCCGGCCCGGGCGCGATGATCTGGACCGCGTGGCCGAGGTCCACCAGCCGGTCCGCGGTCGCCTTGATGGTGGTCGTGGTGGCGTCCACCGCGGGGTAGAAGGTCTCCGTCGCCAGCGTGATCCTCATGGCGCCAGCGTGTGAGCCCCGCGCGGACGGACTGCTGCGCCCAGGCGGAGCCTGGGTGAACGTCGGGTGTCGGGCGGGGCGCGCGGGGTGGTGTGACGCTCGTCGCTCGACGGGTGGTCCCCGGGGCATGCCGACGCCGGCCGCGGTTACCCTGACCGCGTGACTGACACGCCGCTGACACTCGCGCAGCCCGAGGACACCCACACGGGTGCGGAGTGGGAGGCCGCCGCCGCGGCCGTGCTCCGCAAGTCCCGCAAGCTGGCCGAGGACGACGCCGACGCGCTGGTCTGGGACCGGCTCGCGCGCACCACGCTGGACGGGATCCCGATCACCCCGCTGGGCACCCCGGCCGACCTGGCGGACCTGCAGACCTCGGGTCGCCCGACGCGGGCCGGCGCCTGGGACATCCGCGCCCACTACGGCCACGCCGACGCCGCCCTGCTGAACGAGCACGCCCTGGTCGACCTCGACGGCGGCGTCACCTCGCTGTGGGTGAGCACCACCGACGGCGCCGACCTTCCGGCCGTCCTCGACAAGGTCCTGCTCGACCTGGCGCCGGTGGCGATCTCCGCGACCGCGCCGGTGGCCGCGGCCCGCGCCCTCGCCGAGCTCCTGGCGGCCCAGTACGTCGACCCGCACCCGCACACCAACCTCGGCGCCGACGCGGCCACCGCCTCGCCCGTGGACCTGGTCGAGGTGGCCCGGCTCGCCTCGGACCTCGGCGTGCTCGGGGTCCTGGTCGACGCCACCGTCGTGCACGACCGGGGCGCCTCCGACGTCCAGGAGCTCGCGTACGCGCTGGCCACCGGCGTCACCGCCCTGCGCACGCTGACCGACGCGGGCCTCGGCGCCGCCGAGGCGGCGGCGCTCATCGAGTTCCGCTACGCGGCCACCGACGAGCAGTTCCCGACGATCGCCAAGCTCCGCGCGGCCCGCCGCCTGTGGGCGCGGGTGCTGGAGCTGAGCGGCGCCTCGGAGCAGGTCGAGCAGCGCCAGCACGCGGTCACCAGCAGCCCGATGCTGGCCAAGTACGACCCCTACGTGAACATGCTGCGCACCACCGTCGCCGCGTTCGCCGCCGGCGTCGGAGGCGCCGACGCGGTCACCGTGCTGCCGTTCGACGCCCCGCTCGGCCAGCCCGACGGCTTCGGCCGCCGGATCGCGCGCAACCTCTCCCACCTGCTGATCGACGAGTCGCACGTCGCCGAGGTCGCCGACCCCGCCGGCGGCTCCTACCTGGTCGAGAAGCTGACCGACGACACCGCGATCGCGGCCTGGGACCTCTTCGGGCGCCTCGACGCCGGCGAGGACCTCGAGCCGCAGATCGCCGACGTGGTGGCCCGCCGCGAGCAGCAGGTCGCCACCCGCAGGCGGCCGCTGACCGGCGTCAGCGAGTTCCCGAACCTGGCCGAGACGCTGCCCGAGCGGGCGCCGCTGGTCGGCGCCGGCGAGCCCGTCCGCCGCTACGGCGCCTCCTTCGAGGCGCTGCGCGACGAGCCCGCCGCCCGCCCGGTCTTCCTGGCCACGCTCGGCCCGATCGCCCAGCACACGGCGCGCGCCACCTTCGCGACGAACCTGTTCGCCGCCGGCGGCGTGGCGGTCGAGCCCGCCGGGCCGACCGCCGGCGTCGAGGACCTGCTGGCGGCGTACGACGGGCAGCCGGTGGTCTGCCTGGCCGGCACCGACGCCGCCTACGCCGAGTGGGGCGAGCAGGCCGCGGCCGCGCTCCGCGACGCGGGCGCGACTCGCGTGATCGTGGCGGGCAAGGGCACCGACTTCACCGACGACGCGTGCGCGACGGGCGTGGACGCCCTCGCGTTCCTGACCCGCACCCGGGAGGCGCTGGCATGAGCATTCCGAAGAGCTTCGCCGGGCTGTCGCTGGGCGGCGGCGCGCCGACGCAGCCGGCCGCCCACGGCGACACCGACCCGTGGCACAGCCCCGAGGGCATCGAGATCAAGCCCTCCTACGGCCCCGACGACCTCGCCGGGCTGGACGCGCTCGACACCTGGCCGGGCCTCAGCCCGTTCCTGCGCGGCCCGTACCCGACGATGTACACGACCCAGCCGTGGACCATCCGGCAGTACGCCGGCTTCTCCACCGCCGAGGAGTCCAACGCCTTCTACCGGCGCAACCTCGCGGCCGGCCAGAAGGGCCTCTCGGTCGCGTTCGACCTGGCCACCCACCGCGGCTACGACTCCGACCACCCGCGGGTGCGCGGCGACGTCGGCATGGCGGGCGTGGCGATCGACTCGATCTACGACACCCGGACCCTCTTCGACGGCATCCCGCTGGACAAGATGTCGGTCTCGATGACCATGAACGGCGCCGTGCTGCCGGTGCTCGCGCTCTACATCGCCGCCGCGGAGGAGCAGGGGGTGAAGCCGAGCCAGCTCGCGGGGACCATCCAGAACGACATCCTCAAGGAGTTCATGGTCCGCAACACCTACATCTACCCGCCGGCGCCGAGCATGCGGATCATCTCCGACATCTTCGCGTTCACCTCCAGCGAGATGCCGCGGTTCAACTCGATCTCGATCTCCGGCTACCACATGCAGGAGGCGGGGGCGACCGCCGACCTGGAGCTGGCCTACACGCTCGCCGACGGCGTGGAGTACATCCGCGCGGGCCTCGAGTCGGGCCTGACCATCGACCAGTTCGCGCCGCGCCTGTCGTTCTTCTGGGCGATCGGCATGAACTTCTACATGGAGGTCGCGAAGATGCGCGCGGCCCGGGCGCTGTGGAGCCGGCTGGTGCGCCAGTTCGACCCGCAGAACCCGAAGTCGCTCAGCCTGCGCACCCACAGCCAGACCTCCGGCTGGTCGCTGACCGCCCAGGACGTCTTCAACAACGTGGGCCGCACCTGCATCGAGGCGATGGCCGCCACCCAGGGCCACACGCAGAGCCTGCACACCAACGCGCTGGACGAGGCGATCGCGCTGCCGACCGACTTCTCCGCGCGGATCGCCCGCAACACCCAGCTGCTGCTGCAGCAGGAGAGCGGCACCACGCAGTCGATCGACCCGTGGGCCGGCTCCTACTACGTGGAGAAGCTGACCCACGACCTCGCCGAGCGCGCGTGGGCGCACATCCAGGAGGCCGAGGCCGCCGGCGGCATGGCCGCCGCCATCGAGCAGGGCATCCCGAAGATGCGCATCGAGGAGGCCGCCGCCCGCACCCAGGCCCGGATCGACTCCGGCGCCCAGCAGGTGATCGGCGTCAACACCTACCGGCTGGAGTCCGAGGACCCGCTGGAGGTGCTCAAGGTCGACAACGACGACGTCTACCGCCAGCAGGTCGCCAAGCTCGAGCGGCTGCGCGCCGAGCGGAACTCCGCCGACGTCGAGGACGCGCTGCACGCGCTCACCCGCAGCGCCGAGTCCGGCGACGGCAACCTGCTCGCCCTGGCCGTCGGCGCCGCCCGCGCCAAGGCCACCGTCGGTGAGATCTCCGACGCCCTGGAGAAGGTCTACGGGCGCCACCAGGCCGTGATCCGTACGATCTCCGGCGTGTACCGCGACGAGGCAGGCCAGGCCAACGACGGGGCCGGCGACACCCTGGTGAACCAGGTGCGCGAGGCGACCGACGAGTTCGCCGAGGCCGAGGGCCGCCGGCCCCGGATCCTGGTCGCCAAGATGGGCCAGGACGGCCACGACCGCGGCCAGAAGGTGGTCGTCTCCGCCTTCGCCGACATGGGCTTCGACGTGGACGTGGGGCCGCTGTTCTCCACCCCGGAGGAGGTCGCGCAGCAGGCGATCGACGCCGACGTGCACATCGTCGGCGTCTCCTCGCTGGCCGCCGGCCACCTGGCCCTGCTCCCCGCGCTGAAGAAGGCGCTGGCCGAGCAGGGGCGTGACGACATCATGGTCGTCATCGGGGGCGTCATCCCGCCGGACGACGTGCCGACGCTGAAGGAGATGGGCGCCGCGTCGGTGTTCCTCCCCGGCACGGTGATCGCGGAGTCCGCGCTGGACCTGCTCGCCAAGCTGCGCGACCTGCTCGACCACTGAGCGCGTCGAGAGGTACGGGGCGGATGGAGGTCGAGCGACTGCTCGAGGGCGTCCGCGCGGGCAACCGCGCGCAGGTCTCGCGGGCGATCACCCTGGTCGAGTCGACCGCGCCGCGGCACCGCGCCGCGGCGCGGGAGCTGCTGACCCGGCTCGCCGAGGACGCCGCCGCGGGGACGAGGAAGCCGGCGGTCCGCGTCGGCATCTCCGGCGTCCCCGGGGTGGGCAAGTCCACGTTCATCGAGGCGCTCGGCGGCCGGCTGACCGCGGCGGGGCTGCGGGTCGGCGTACTGGCGGTGGATCCGTCGAGCGTGCGCACCGGCGGCTCCGTGCTGGGTGACAAGACCCGGATGGCCCGGCTCTCGGTCGACCCGAACGCCTTCATCCGGCCCTCCCCGTCGGCCGGCACGCTGGGCGGCGTCGCGCGCGCCACGACCCAGGCGATGGCGGTCCTCGAGGCCGCCGGGTACGACGTGGTGCTGGTCGAGACCGTCGGGGTCGGCCAGTCCGAGATCACGGTCGCCGGGATGGTCGACACGTTCCTCTTCCTGACGCTGGCGCGCACCGGCGACCAGCTGCAGGGGATCAAGAAGGGGATCCTGGAGATCGCCGACGTGATCGCGGTGAACAAGGCCGACGGTGACCGCGAACGGGAGGCGCGCGGCGCGGCCCGCGAGCTCGCCGGCGCGCTGCGGCTGGTCCGCGGCCACGACGAGTGGGCGCCGCCGGTGGTCACCTGCTCCGGGCTGACCGGGGACCGGGTCGACGAGGTCTGGGAGCAGATCCAGCGGCACCGCGAGGACCTGGGGGAGTCGGGACTGGTGCGCAAGCGCGCCGAGCAGCAGCTGGAGTTCACCTGGGCGCTGGTGCGCGACGAGCTGGACCAGCGGCTGCGGAACTCCGCCGGTGTGCGCGCGGTGCGGGACGAGGTGCGCGAGGAGGTCCTCGGCGGCGCCCTGACCGCGCCGCTGGCCGCCGACCGGATCCTGGCCGCCTACGACGCCGACCACGATGGCGGTCTCGATGCCGGTCGCGATGGCGTCGAGGCGCCGCCGAGCGCGTAACCTGCCGACCGTGGAACAGGACGCGCTGAGCGAGGCGATCGCGACGATCGACGCCTCCGTCGGGAAGCTCGAGGACGACCTCGTCGAGCTGCGCCGCGACCTGCACCGCCACCCCGAGCTCTCCTGGCAGGAGCGTCGCACCACCGACCGGCTCGGCGAGGCGCTGGCCCGCAACGGCTGGGAGGTCCGGCCGATGCCGCGCAGCGGCCTGGTCGCGGACCTCGGCCGGGGCAAGGGTTGCGTCGCGCTACGCGCCGACCTCGACGCGCTGCCGGTCCAGGACCTCACCGAGGACCCGTGGACCAGCCAGGTGCCCGGCGTCGCCCACGCCTGCGGCCACGACGTCCACATGTCCGCGCTGATCGGCGCCGCCCACGCGCTGTCCGAGCTGCACGACCGCAACGCCCTGCCGGGTCGCGTCCGGCTGCTGCTGCAGCCCGCGGAGGAGGTGATGCCCGGCGGCGCGAAGCACCTGCTCGCCCAGGAGGTGCTCGACGGCGTCGACCGGGTCTTCGGCCTGCACTGCGAGCCGGCCGTCGACTGCGGCACCATCGGGCTGCGCGTCGGGCCGCTGACCAGCGCCGCGGACCGGCTGGAGGTGCGCCTCGAGGGCACCGGCGGCCACACCTCGCGCCCGCACCTGACCGGCGACCTCACGTTCGCCCTGGCCAAGGTGACCACCGAGCTGCCCGCCGTGCTCAGCCGCCGGATGGACCCGCGCTCGGGCGTCAGCGTGGTCTGGGGACTGCTGCGCGCGGGCGCCGCCCCCAACGTGATCCCCGATCGCGGCCTCGTCGCCGGCACCGTCCGGATCCTCGACGCGCAGGCGTGGACCGAGGTCGAGACGGTGGTCCGCGAGGCCGTCCACGACATCGTCGGCCCCTACGGCGTCACCGCCAACGTCGACTACCTCCAGGGCGTCCCTCCGGTCGTCAACGACGCGACCAGCGTCGGGCTGCTCCGCGGGACCGTGCACGCGCTGTGGGGCCCGCACCGCACCGTCGAGGTGCCCCAGAGCCTGGGCGGCGAGGACTTCGGCTGGTACCAGACGCGCGTCCCCGGCGCGATGTTCCGCCTCGGCACCCGGACCCCGGGCGGCGCCACCTACGACCTGCACCAGGGCGACCTGCGGGTCGACGAGGGCTCGATCGGCGTCGGTGCGCGGGTCCTCGCCGGCGCGGCCGTGCGGTCGCTGGCGGCGACGGGCTGAGCGTCCCGGGGCTGACGGCTCCGAGCTGCGCCGAGGTGAGCCGAGCTGTGCTGAGACGGGGTCGTGTGCCTGAGGCCCCGCTATGCGGGTGTGTGGGGCACACGAGCGCGCCTTGGCGCCGGCTCGACGCGCCGCCACCGAGCCTGACCGAGCCATCCCGAACGCACCAGCGCCGCCCCGGCGGACCGGAGCGGCGCTGGCACGAGCGACGGTGAGCCGCGTCAACCCTTGCGGTACGGGACGCCGTCGGCGGCCGGCGGCCGGGAGTGGCCGACCAAGCCGGCCACGGCGACCACGGTGACGACGTACGGCAGCATCAGCATGAACTGGCTGGGCACCGGCGAGCCGAGCACGGACAGCACGCCCGACAGGTTGGTGGCGAAGCCGAAGAGCAGCGCCGCGAGCGTGGCCCGGATCGGGTGCCAGCGGCCGAAGATCACCGCGGCGAGCGCGATATAGCCCGCGCCGCCGGTCATCTCGCGACCGAACTGCGGCACCGAGACCAGCGTGTACGTCGCGCCGCCGGCGCCGGCGACCAGGCCGGCGATCAGCAGCGTGGTGTAGCGGGTCCGGTTGACCTTGATGCCCACGGTGTCCGCGGCCTTCGGGTGCTCGCCGACGGCCCGCACGCGCAGGCCCCACTTGGTGCGGAAGAGCGCGAAGTAGACGACCGCGACGGCGACGTACATCAGGTAGACGAGGATCGTCTGCCGGAACAGGACGGGGCCGATCAGCGGGATGTCGCCGAGCAGGGGGATGGTGATCCGGCTGAAGTGCGGCGGCGAGTTCAGCGTGTCCGGGTTCTCCGCCATCACCTGGCTGAACAGGAAGCTGGTCACGCCGATGATCAGCACGTTGAGCACGACGCCGACGATCACCTGCTGCACCATGTAGGTGATCGCGAAGAAGCCGAGCAGCAGCGCCACCACGGCACCGGCGAGCATCGCCGCGCCCAGCCCGCCCCAGGTGGACGCGAACAGGGTGCCGAACATGGCCCCGGCGAACGCACCGAAGAGCAGCTGGCCGTCGATGGCGATGTTGACCACGCCGGCGCGCTCGCCGAGCACGCCGCCGAGGGCGCCGAAGACCAGCGGTACGGCGAGGGTGATCGACCCGGCCAGGAGGCCGACGACGGGCACGGTCTCGCCGGCCGCCGCCCAGGCGAGGAAGCCGATCATCGCGACCACCGAGAAGACGCCGACCAGCCACAGCGAGGTCGGCCGGCCGCGGTAGGTGAGGTAGGCGGAGAACGCGGTCATCGCGATCAGCGCCAGGGTCACCACGGCCACGGCCGCGTTGGCCGAGACCGTCGCCTCGGGCAGCTCGAAGAAGTCGTTGGCGGTGGCCAGCCGGAAGGTGGTCTCGCCGTCGCGCTGCTCGAAGAGCGCCAGGAACGCCATCGCCAGGCTGACCAGCCCGAGCATGATGGTGGCCTTCCAGGTCACCGGTGCCTCGACGGCGCCCGCGCCCTCGACGTTGGCGGGCACCGGCATGTCGGTCGTGGTGCTCACGCCGTCGCCTCCTTCTGGGGGAGCCGGAAGATCGCCCGCACCAGTGGCGGCGCGGCGATGAACAGGACGATCAGGGACTGGATGACCAGGACGATGTCGATCGGGATGCCCTCCGAGACCGACATCACGAAGCCGCCGGCCTTGAGCGCGCCGAACAGGATGCCCGCGGCCAGGATGCCGAGCGGGCGGGAGCGGCCCAGCAGCGCCACGGTGATCGCGTCGAAGCCGATGCCGGCGTCGAGGTCGCTGGCGACGCCGCTGGTCACGGTGCCGAGCACCTGGTTGACGCCCGCCAGGCCGACCAGGGCGCCGGCGATCACCATGACCATCACGTACGACCGGCCCACGTCGATGCCGGCCGCACGGGCTGCGTCGGGGTTCTCGCCGACCGCGCGGAACCGGTAGCCCATCGCCGAGCTGTTGAGCAGCCACCAGACGAAGGCGACGGCCAGCAGCGCCAGGATCAGGCCGGCGTGGAGGTTGAAGCTGTCGCCGAGGATCTTGGGCAGGATCACCGAGTCGGGCATCGCCGCGGACTTCGGGTTGGTCGACCCCGGCGCCTGCAGCAGCGCCTGTCGGGAGAGGGCGAAGAAGACCAGGTAGTAGGCGACGTAGTTGAGCATGATCGTGACGATCACCTCGTGCGCGCCGGTACGGGCCTTGAGCAGTCCGACGATGCCGGCCCACAGCGCGCCGGCCACCATGCCGGCCAGGATCGCGAGCGGCAGGTGGATCACGAAGGGCAGGTCCATGCTGACGCCGACCCAGCCGGCGGCGGCGCCGGCCATGAGCATCTGTCCCTGGCCACCGATGTTGAACAGCCCGGCGCGGAAGGCCAGGCCGACGCCGAGGCCGGCCAGGGTGAGCGGCGCGGCGAACTTCAGCGTCTCGGTCAGCGGCCGGATCTTGCCCTGGAAGGTCGCGGCGTCGCCGTTCCAGATCGCGCCCTGGAACAGCGAGGAGTAGGCGCCCCAGACCGAGTCCCAGGCGGCCTGGAAGAAGTCGCTCGGGCGGGCGGTGATGTAGCCGAGGCTGCTCCGGACCTGCTCGTCGGTCGCCAGGATCATGATCGAGCCGACCGCGAAGGCCAGCACGATCGAGAGCACCGAGACCATCGCGTGGCCCGAGGAGATGTCGCGGAGCGCCTCGCGCCACCGCTGGTCGTCGTTGGCGGGCGGCGCGGGCTCCGTGGTCGTGGCAGCGTCGGGGGTCCCGTCCGCGGGCGTGGGCTCGACCTGGTCGTTCACGCGTCCTCCTCCTTGAGGTGTCCGGGGTGCTCGGGATCCTCACCCATGCCGGGCGGGCGCTCGCCGGCCATCATCAGGCCGAGCGTCTCGCGGGCGGTGTCGGCCGGCACGATCCCGACCACGCGGCCGCGGTAGAGCACCATGATCCGGTCGGAGAGGGCGGCGATCTCGTCGAGCTCGGTCGAGACCAGGAGCACCGGGACGCCCTCGTCGCGGGCGGCGACGATCTGCTTGTGGATGAACTCGATCGAGCCGACGTCGACGCCGCGGGTGGGCTGGGCCGCGACGAGCAGCCGCAGGTCGCGGGAGAGCTCGCGCGCCACGACGACCTTCTGCTGGTTGCCGCCCGAGAGCTGCGCGGCGGTCGTGGTGATGCCCGGGGCGCGGACGTCGTACTCGACCAGCTTGGTGTTGGCGAAGTCGTCCAGCACGGTGCTGCGGATCGTGCCGCCGCGGACGAACGGCAGGCCGTGGCTGCGGTTGAGCATCAGGTTCTCGGCGATGGTGAACTCGCCGACCAGTCCGTCGACCTGCCGGTCCTCGGGGATGAAGCCGACGCCGCGGTCGAGGACCTTGCGCACGGACTTGCCGACCAGCTCCTCGCCGTCGAGGCTGATCGAGCCGGTCACGTGGTGCTGGAGGCCCATCACGGCCTCGCTGAGCTCGGTCTGGCCGTTGCCCTGGACGCCGGCGACGCCGAGCACCTCGCCCTCGGCGATGCTGAAGCTGATCCCGTCCAGGTGCACGTGGCCGTCGTCGTCGCGCACCCGCAGGTCGCGCACCACCAGCGCGTCGGGTCCGGGCTTGGCCGGGTCCTTGTGGACGGTCAGCTCGACGGGGCGGCCGACCATGAGCGCGGCGAGCTCGGCGTTGGTCGCGGTCGGCTCGGCCTCGCCGACCACCTTGCCGCGCCGGATCACGGTGATCCGGTCGGCGATCTCGCGGACCTCGCGGAGCTTGTGGCTGATGAAGACGATGGCGGCGCCGGACTCCTTGAGCTGGCGCATGATGTCCATCAGCTCGTCGGTCTCCTGCGGGGTGAGCACCGCGGTCGGCTCGTCGAAGACGAGGACGCGGGCGTCGCGGGAGAGGGCCTTGATGATCTCGACGCGCTGCTGGACGCCGACCGGGAGGTTCTCGACGAGCGCGTCGGGGTTCACGTCGAACCCGAACCGCTCGGAGATCTCCTTCACCCGCGTGCGCGCCGCGTCGAGGTCGAGGGTGCCGGCGAAGCCGGTCGCCTCGTTGCCGAGCATGACGTTCTCGGCCACGGTGAAGACCGGGATGAGCATGAAGTGCTGGTGCACCATGCCGATGCCGGCGGCGATCGCGTCGCCGGGCCCGGCGAACGCCTGGACCTGGTCGTCGAGCAGGATCTCGCCCTCGTCGGCGTCGTAGAGGCCGTAGAGGACGTTCATCAGGGTCGACTTGCCGGCGCCGTTCTCGCCGAGCAGCGCATGGATCTCGCCGGAGGCGACGGTGAGCGAGATCTGGTCGTTGGCGACCAGCGAGCCGAAGCGCTTGGTGATGCCCCGCAGTTCGAGCTTCATGGTTGGGATCCTGTCTGAGCCGGCGCGTGATTGCCAGTGGTACGCGTGCGACACGCGCCGTACGCGGGCTGGACATGAGCCGGGGGAGGCCGGCGTGAGCCGACCTCCCCCGCACTGTGGGTGCCTCAGGACCTCACTGGTTGAGGTACGAGGTCACCGGGATCGAGCCGTCGATGATGCCGGCCTTGACCTCGTCCAGCTCGCCCGCGAGCGAGTCGGAGATCTTGTCCTCGAAGTTGTGGAACGGGGCGATGCCGACGCCCTCGTTCTCGAGGGTGCCGATGTAGGCCTCCGGGTCGAACTCGCCGCCGCCCGCGGCCACGACGGCCTCGTACGTCGACTGCTTCATGTTCTTCAGGATCGAGGTGAACACGACGTCCTGCGTGCTCGGGTCGGTCTCGTAGAGGTCGGCGTCGACGCCCAGCATGGCGACGTCCTTGCCGGTGTCGGCGATCGCGGTCAGCGCGCCCTGGTAGATCGGGCCACCGACGGGGAGGATCAGGTCGGCGTTCTGGTCCAGGATCTGCTTGGCGGTGTTGGTCGCCTTCTCGTTGGCCTCGAAGCCGCCGGTGAACACGCCCTTGTCCTCGCCGGAGTAGCCGACGAGCTTGACCTTCTTGCCCTTCTCCGAGGAGTAGTAGTCCACGCCCTGCTTGAAGCCGTCCATGAAGATGGTCACGGTCGGGAACGGCTGGCCGCCGTAGGTGCCCACGACGCCGGTCTTGGTGTAGTCCGCGGCGGCGTAGCCGGCCAGGAACGCGGCCTGGGCGGTGTCGTAGAGCAGCGGCTTGATGTTGTCCGCGTCCTTGGTGCCGTCGAAGTCGTTGTCCGCGGCGTCGTCGATGAGGACGTACTCGATGTCGGGGTTGGCGGTGGCCGACTCGACGGTCGCGGCCGAGAGCGCGAAGCCGACGGTGACGATCATGTCGCAGCCCGCGGAGACGAAGCCCTCGAGCGCGCCCTGGTAGTCGTTCTCGCTCTGCGACTCGAACTCCTTGAAGTCGGCGCCGAGCTCGTCGGCGGCCTCCTTCACGCCCTCGTAGCTGAGCTGGTTGAACGACTTGTCGTCGAAACCGCCCGCGTCGGAGAGGATGCAGGGGAGGAAGTCGACCGACTCGGTGTCGCTCTCCTCCGGGGCGTCGCCGCAGGCCGCGAGCGCGGCGCTCGCCATGAGTGCCACGGCGGTGGCGGCGGTCGTCCTCTTCCAGGTCTTCACAGATGTCCTCCAGGTCAGCGCCCCGGGCCCGGCGGGCAGGGCAGGTCGGCTGGTTCTCCGACGCATAGTGGCCCAGCGGCCCCGCTCCGCAAAGCCGGCAGGGCCAACGTTACGAAGTTGCGACCTTTTCGTACTCGCACGCGTGCTACGCGCGTGAGCCCGCGCACAGGTGGGGTCCGGGCGCTAGCGTGGCGGCGTGGTCGACGTGGAGGCCGTCTGGGACGGCGACTGGGATGCACTGAAGCGAGCGGCGACCGAGGTCGCGGCGCGGGCGTACGCGCCCTACTCGGGCTACCGGGTGGGCGCCGCCGCCGTCGCCGAGGACGGGCGGGTCCTGGTCGGCTGCAACGTCGAGAACGCGGCGTACGGCGTCGTGCTCTGCGCCGAGTGCGGGGTGATCTCGCAGCTGCACGCCACCGGCGGCGGCCGGCTCACCCACTTCGTCTGCGTCAACGGGACGGGCGAGGTGATCATGCCGTGCGGGCGCTGCCGGCAGCTGCTGTGGGAGAACGGCGGCCCGGGGCTGCAGGTCTGGACGGTGCGGGGTGTGCGCCCCATGGCGGAGGTGCTGCCGGATGCCTTCGGACCCGACGACCTCGCTTGACCTGACCGCACCGGAGCTGGTCCGGGACCCGTACCCGTTCTTCGCCGAGGAACGGGCGCGCCACCCGGTCGCCCGCCACGAGGCCTCCGGGGTCTGGATGGCCTTCGACCACGCCTCGGTGAGCGCCGTGCAGCGCGACCGGCGGCTGGGCAGGATCTGGCGCGACCGGGAGCCGGCCGACTACCTGGAGCCGTTCAACCTCCTGCACCGCAACCAGATGATGGAGAACGAGCCGCCCGAGCACACCCGCCTGCGCCGGCCCGTCGCCCGTGCGTTCGCCCGCGGCCACGTCGAGCGGCTGCGGCCGCGGGTGCGGGCGCTGGCGGAGGAGCTCCTGGCGGGTGTCGACCCGGCCGGCTTCGACGTCATCGCCGGGTACGCCGAGCCGTTGCCCGTGCTGGTCATCGCCGAGCTGCTCGGGGTGCCCGCGTCGTGCGCACCCGACCTGCGGTCCTGGTCCCAGGCGATCGTGCGGATGTACGAGCCCGCACCCGGCGCGGAGGTGGTGGACGCCGCCGTGGCGGCCGCCGCCGACTTCGCCGACCTGGTCCGGTCGATCGCCGAGGAGCGTCGCCGGTTCCCGCGTGCGGACCTGATCACCGACCTGGTCGGCACCGAGCTGAGCCCGGACGAGGTGGTGGCGTCGGCGGTGCTGCTGCTCAACGCCGGCCACGAGGCGTCGGTCAACGTGCTCGGCAACGGCCTCGTCGGGATGCTGCGCGGCGGGCGTCGGCCGGGCGCCGACATCCCGGCGACCGTCGAGGAGATGCTCCGCTTCGACTCCGCGCTCCAGCTCTTCGAGCGGACCGCCACCGAGCCCGTCGAGGTCGGCGGGATCACGGTGGGGACCGGCGAGCGGATCGCGGTGCTCGTCGGCTCGGCCAACCGCGACCCGGGCGTCTTCGCGGACCCGGACGAGTTCCGCGTCGACCGCGACCCCAACCCGCACCTGTCGTTCGGGGTCGGCGTGCACTTCTGCCTCGGGGCACCGCTGGCCCGGATGGAGCTGGCCGAGTCGGTGGCGGCGCTCTTCGCGCACCTGCCGGACCTCGACCTCGCCGGGGAGCCCACGTCGCGGGGGACCTTCACGCTGCGCGGCCACCGCGAGGTGCCGGTGGCGGGGCGGCCCGCCTGAGGCCGGACCGATGACGGCACGGATCGCCGTGCCGCCGGGTGCCTGGTAGAAACGCTGGGTGAGCAACGAGTCGCACGACGCAGTCGAGGTGATCACCACCAAGCGTGACGGCGGTGCGCTGAGCACCGGCCAGATCGAGTGGGTGGTCGACGCCTACACCCGCGGGGCGGTCGCCGACGAGCAGATGTCCGCGCTCGCGATGGCGATCCTCCTGAACGGGATGGAGCGCCGCGAGATCGCGGAGTGGACCGCCGCGATGATCGCCTCGGGCGAGCGGATGGACTTCTCCTCCCTGTCGCGCCCGACCGCGGACAAGCACTCCACCGGCGGTGTGGGCGACAAGATCACGCTCCCGCTGGCCCCGCTGGTGGCGGCCTGCGGTGTCGCCGTGCCGCAGCTCTCCGGACGCGGCCTGGGCCACACCGGCGGCACCCTGGACAAGCTCGAGTCGATCCCTGGCTGGCGGGCGCTGCTGAGCAATGCCGAGATGATGGCGCAGCTCGAGGACGTCGGCGCGGTGGTCTGCGCCGCCGGCGACGGGCTCGCCCCGGCCGACAAGAAGCTCTACGCGCTGCGCGACGTCACCGGCACCGTGGAGGCGGTGCCGCTGATCGCCTCCTCGATCATGAGCAAGAAGATCGCCGAGGGGACCGGCGCCCTGGTGCTGGACGTGAAGGTCGGCACCGGCGCGTTCATGAAGGACCTGGCGAAGGCCCGCGAGCTGGCCGAGGTGATGGTCGCGCTCGGCACCGACGCCGGGGTGCGCACCGTCGCGCTGCTCACCGACATGTCGGTCCCGCTCGGCCTGACCGCCGGCAACGCGATCGAGGTCGCCGAGTCCGTGGAGGTGCTGGCTGGCGGCGGCCCCGCCGACGTGGTCGAGGTGACCCTGGCGCTGGCCCGGGAGATGCTCGCGGCCGCCGGGGTCACCGACGTCGACCCGGCCGACCGGCTGGCGGACGGCACGGCGATGGACGCCTGGAAGCGGATGATCCGGGCCCAGGGCGGCGACCCCGACGCACCGCTCCCGGTGGCGCGCGAGTCGCACGTGGTGACGGCCCCGGCGGACGGGGTGCTCACCAGGCTCGACGCGATGGCGGTCGGCGTCGCGGCGTGGCGCCTGGGCGCCGGGCGCGCCCGCAAGGAGGACCCCGTGCAGGCCGGCGCCGGCGTCGTCTGGCACGCCCGCCCGGGCGACGCGGTGACCGCGGGGAGCCCGCTGTTCACGCTGCTCACCGACGAGCCCGCCCGGTTCGACCGGGCGCTGGCGGCGCTGGAGGGTGGCTGGGAGGTGGCGGCCGGCGGGGCGTCGTACGAGCCCGGGCCGCTGGTCCTCGACCGCATCTCCTGACCCGCGAACCGGGGCTCGGGGCAGCGCGAACCGGGGCTCGGGGCAGCGCGAACCGGGGCTCGGGGCGGCCCAACTCCCTGTTCGGCGTGCCCTAACTCCCTGTTCGCGCTGCCCCGAGTGCCTTCTCGGCGGCTCAGGGGAGGAGCAGGACGACCGTCTCGGCGACGCAGGCGGGCTTGTCCTGGCCCTCGATCTCGATGGTGTGCTGGACGGTCAGCTGCTTGCCGGCCGGGATGTCGGTGACCGTCGTGATCTTCACGTGGGCGCGGATGCGCGAACCGACCAGCACCGGGGTGGGGAAGCGGACCTTGTTCACGCCGTAGTTCAGCTTCGCGCCGGGGGTCTGCAGGCTGAACACCTGGCTGCCCAGCCACGGCACCAGCGACAGGGTCAGGTACCCGTGCGCGATGGTGCCGCCGAACGGGCCCTCCTTCGAGCGCTCGACGTCGACGTGGATCCACTGGTGGTCGCCGGTCGCGTCGGCGAAGAGGTTCACCCGGTCCTGGTCGACGGTGAGCCACTCGCTCGCGCCCAGGTCCTCCCCGGTGGCGGCCTCGATCTCCTCGAACGTGCTGAAAACCTTCATCGCTGCTCCCTTGGTGCGACGCCCCGGCGGGCTTGGACGGGTGGGTGTCCCCACTGCTGGCTCACGGTTGGGCCGGAGTTGGAACAATGCGCTCATGGAACCTACACGTGGACTGCCGACGGCGCTGTTGAGGTCCGCGCCCAAGGTCCTGCTGCACGACCACCTCGACGGCGGGCTCCGCCCGGCGACCGTGGTCGACCTCGCGGCGGACTGCGGGCACGAGCTGCCGACCACCGACCCCGAGGCCCTCGGTGACTGGTTCACCGCGGCGGCCGACTCCGGCTCGCTGGTGCGCTACCTGGACACCTTCAGCCACACCGTCGGCGTGATGCAGACCGGCCCGGCGATCACCCGGGTCGCCCGCGAGTGCGTCGAGGACCTCGCCGCGGACGGCGTCGTGTACGCCGAGATCCGCTACGCCCCCGAGCTGCACGTCGAGCAGGGGCTGACCCTGGCCGAGGTCGTCGCCGCGGTCCAGGAGGGCTTCCAGCAGGGCATGGACGCCGCCCGTGGGCGGATCGTCGTGCGCCACCTGCTGACCGCGATGCGGCAGGCCGCCCGCTCCTCGGAGATCGCCGGGCTGGCGATCGACTGGCGCGACCACGGCGTCGTCGGCTTCGACATCGCCGGCCCCGAGGCCGGGTACCCGCCGACCCGCTTCCTCGACGCCTTCGAGTACGTGCGCCGCGAGAACGGCCACGTCACCATCCACGCCGGCGAGGCGTTCGGCCTGCCGTCGATCTGGGAGGCCGTGCAGTGGTGCGGCGCCGACCGGCTCGGCCACGGCGTGCGGATCGTCGACGACATCGGCCGCCTCGACGACGGCACCCCGAAGCTGGGCCGGCTGGCCGCCTACATCCGGGACAAGCGGATCCCGCTGGAGATGTGCCCGTCCTCGAACGTGCAGACCGGCGCCGCCGCCTCGATCGCCGAGCACCCGATCAAGCTGCTGGCCGACCTGCGCTTCCGGGTCACCGTCAACACCGACAACCGGCTGATGAGCGGCACGTCGATGACCCGGGAGTTCGAGCTGCTCACCGAGGCGTTCGGCTACGGCCTGCGCGAGGTCGAGTGGTTCACGGTCAACGCGATGAAGTCGGCGTTCCTGCACTACGACGAGCGGCTGCGGCTGATCATGGACGTGATCAAGCCCTGGTACGCCGACCACGCCGACGCCTGAGGCTCACCACACGCTCAGATCACGGCCCACGGGACGTCCCAGCCGGCGATCCCGACCCGCTGGTCCCGCCAGCGGTCGGCCTCGACGACGACCAGCGCGCCCGCGGACGGGTCGAAGACCCGCACCGAGGCGCCGCCGTCGAGCGCCTCCACGGCGAGCACGACGTGCCGCGGCAGCCAGGCGTTGCCGAGGTAGACCGCCGCCGGGCGGGTCGCGAGCTGGGCGACCAGCACGTCGTAGCCCGTCTCGGGTCGCGGGCGGGTGACCACCGTGGCCACCCGCTCGCCCGCCAGCACGCCGAGCGCGTCGGCGACGGCCCACGGCGGCGTACCGAACCGGCGGGGCCAGGGGACCTGCAGCCGGTCCCGGGCGCTGCGGGTCGAGGTCAGCTTGCGGTGCTCGGCCCTGATCTCGGCGACCGCGTCCTCGGGGCGCCACGGCGGTCGCAGCAGGACCCGCGCCGCGACGACCGTCGTCGCCCCGCAGCTGACCTGGTCCGGCTGGCGCAGCGTCGCCGGGCGCAGGTCGTCGGGCCACCGGGGAGTCATCGGAGCGTCACCACGGCCACCCGCAGGACGATACCCAGGACGAGGCCGATCAGGCAGCCCAGCAGCACGACCGTGAGGACCCGCGGCCGCCGGCGGCGACCCGCCGCGCCGGCCGGGCGGCCATCGGCCGGGTGTCCCGCGACCGCGGTGGTGGGCGCGGTGGCGGT
>NZ_JBEGDJ010000057.1:0-26584 GCF_040191335.1 Nocardioides sp. YIM 152588
AGCGGTCCGCGGAGACCAGGGCGACCGACGCCGCGGGCGCCGCGGCCGGGGAGCGGCGGCGGACGCGGCTCACCGGGCGCGCCGCCGTACTGGTCCTGGTGCTCGCGGTGCTCGCCGTCTCCTACGCCTCCTCGCTCCGCGCCTACCTCCAGCAGCGCAGCCAGATCGACGCCGTCCAGGCGCAGATCGCGGAGCGGGAGCAGGCCATCGACGCGCTCGAGCAGGAGAAGGAGCGGTGGAGCGACGACGCGTTCGTCGCCCAGCAGGCCCGTGCCCGCTTCGGCTACGTGGCGAGGGGGGAGACCCCCTACGTGGTGGTCGACGAGAACGGCGACCCGCTGGACGTCACCGCGGAGCTCGCCGACCCGGACACCTCCGGCGCGTCCGACACCCGGGCGTGGTACGACGACATGTGGGACTCGATGCAGATCGCCGGTGACCCGCCGACCCGCATCCCGGACCCTCCGAAGAAGAACATCAAGGCCCCCAGCGAGGACCTCCAGCAGTGAACCAGAGCAACACCCCGGGGATCTCCGCCGACGACGCGGCGGTGATCACCGCGCAGCTCGGGCGGCCCCCGCGCGGCGTGCACGGCGTCGGCCACCGGTGCGCGTGCGGCAACCCGTCGGTCGTGGTCACCGAGCCGCGGCTGCCCAACGGCACCCCGTTCCCGACCACCTACTACCTGACCTGCCCGCGGGTGAACTCCCGGATCGGCACCCTCGAGGCGTCCGGGCTGATGAAGGAGATGCAGGACCGGCTCGGTACCGACCCCGAGCTCGCCGCGGCCTACCGCGCCGCGCACGAGTCCTACCTGGCCGACCGGTCCGCGATCGGCGCCGCCTGCGAGCTCGACGTCCCCGAGATCGACGGCATCTCCGCCGGCGGCATGCCCGACCGCGTCAAGTGCCTGCACGTGCTCGCCGCCCACGCGCTGGCCGCCGGTCCCGGCGTCAACCCGCTCGGCGACGAGGTGCTGGAGCTGCTCGGCGAGTGGTGGGCGAAGGGGCCGTGCGTCGACCCCGCCGAAGCCACCACGACCGATGGTTGAGGTGCGTGCGCAGCGAGCCTCGAAACCACCGGTCGCCGCGATCGACTGCGGCACCAACACCATCAAGCTGCTGATCGGCACCCTCCCGGACGTCACCGTCCGCGAGATGCGGATGGTGCGGCTCGGTCAGGGCGTGGACGCCACCGGAGTGCTCGCGCCCAAGGCGCTGGAGCGGGCCTTCGGGGCGCTCGACGAGTACGCCGAGCTGATCCGTCGCGAGGGCGCGACCCGGGTGCGGTTCTGCGCCACCTCGGCGACCCGCGACGCCGGCAACGCCGCGGAGTTCACCGCCGGCGTCCGGGCTCGGCTGGGCGTCGAGCCGGAGGTGCTCTCGGGGGAGGAGGAGGCGCGGCTCGCCTTCGCCGGCGCCACCCGCGGGCGCCGCGGCCTCGGGTCCCCGACGCTGGTGATCGACATCGGCGGCGGCTCCACCGAGCTGATCCTCGGCGACCCCGAGGCGGGGCCGGCGGCCGCGGCGTCGATGGACATCGGGTCGGTCCGCCTGCACGAGCGCCGCCTCGGCGGCGACCCGCCCACCGCCGAGCAGGTCGCCGCGTGCGTCGCCGACATCGACGCCGCGCTCGACGCCGCCCGCGACGAGGCCGGGGTCGACCCGGCGACGGCCGCGGGCGTGGTCGGCGTGGCCGGCACCGTCACGACGGTGGCGGCGGGCGTGCTCGACCTGCCGGCGTACGACCCCGACGCGATCGACGGCGCGGCGCTCCGCGTGGCCGAGGTGCACGCCCAGGTGGAGCGCCTGCTGGCGATGACCGTGGCCGAGCGGCGCGCGCTGCCGTGGATGCACCCGGGCCGCGCGGACGTGATCGACGCCGGTGCGCTGATCCTCTCCCGCGTGCTGCGGCGGGTCGCTCTCGACGAGATCCGGGTCGCCGAGACCGACATCCTCGACGGGATCGCCTGGTCGATGGTCGGCTGACCCGCGCCGGTCGGTGCGCGTCACATGGATTCTGGTCGGTTCCGCGCACGCGACCCGACGAGAATCCATGTGACGCGGGGAGGCGCCGGCACCGTCTCGCGCCGAGGCCGCGCGGCCCCGTGACGGGAGGGGCCTGAGAGGATGCGTCGGTGAGCACCGAACTGCACGCCGTCACCGTCCTCGGGCACGACCGCCCGGGCATCATCGCCGACACCACCGCCGGGCTCGCCGGCCTGGGCCTCAACATCGAGGACTCGACGATGACCCTGCTGCGGGGTCACTTCGCGATGATGCTGCTGTGCCGCGGCGACGCCGACCGCGCCGGGATCGAGGCGGCGCTGGCGCCGCTGGCCGCCGGCGGCGACCTCGACGTCTCGGTGCGCCCGGTGCTCGACGAGCCGACGCCGGCGGCGGCGGGCTCCGCGTGGGTGCTCACCGTGCACGGCGGCGACCGACCCGGCATCGTCTCCGAGGTGGTGGCCCAGGTGGCGGCGGTCGGCGGCAACATCACCGACCTGACCACGCGCTTGGCCGGCGAGCTGTACCTGCTGGTCGCCGAGCTCGACCTGCCCGCCGACGCCGACGCGGCGGGCGTGGAGGGCGCGATCAAGGCCGCCGCGGAGCGGGTCGGCGTGCACGCCTCCCTGCGGCCGGTGGAGGCCGACGAGCTGTGAGCGCAGAACCGACCGCCGACGCCCTGGCCGAGGGCAGCGCCCGCCTGGCCGCCTGGACCGAGGCCGAGCTGGGCGTCGAGGGCGCGCTCCGCGAGGTCGTGACGGCCCCGGCCGACGTGCTGTCGACCCGCGGCGCCGACGTCGACCCGACCGACCCCGAGATCGTGCGGCTGGCCGCCGACCTGGTCGCCACCATGCGCGTCAGCCCCGGCTGCGTCGGCCTGGCCGCCAACCAGGTCGGCGTCGGCGTGCGCGTCTTCTGCGTCGACGTCTCCGAGCACCCCAAGACCCGCTCCCACCACGGCACGTTCGCGCTCTGCAACGCCGAGGTGGTCGCCTCCAGCCGCAACGAGAAGGCGCGGGAGGGCTGCATGAGCGTGCCCGACTTCACCGGCGACGTGAAGCGGCCCTCGCGGATCACCGTGCGCGGCCAGCTCCCCGGCACGGGCGAGGACGTCACCGTGGCCACCGACGCCTTCGAGGCGCGGGCGCTGCAGCACGAGATCGACCACACCGACGGGTTCCTGTTCCTGGACCGGGTCGCCGGCGCGCACGCGATCCACCCGCGCCAGACGTACCTCTGACCGGTCCCCGGCAGGTCTCTGACAGGTCACGACGGTTCTGACAGGCTCGTGGCCGAGCGGCCCCCATGTCCCAACCGGCAGAGGAAGGCGTCTTAAAAGCGCTTCAGTCTGGGTTCGAATCCCAGTGGGGGCACCGCCGGGCGACGGCGTGCGTGTCGCGGCTTGACTTCGCCTTGAGGTGAAGTCGGAGAGTGGAGCCATGGCACACCACGACCACGACCACGCCCACCACGAGGGGCAGACCCTCGAGGAGCTCCGCCAGCTGCTCAGCGCGGAGTCCTGGGACGAGCGCTACTCGGCCGAGCACCGCGTCTGGAGCGGCCGCCCCAACCAGCGCCTCGTCGAGCAGGCCGCCGACCTGGAGCCCGGCACCGCGCTCGACGTGGCCTGCGGCGAGGGCGGCGACGCGATCTGGCTGGCCCGGCAGGGCTGGCGGGTCACCGCCGTCGACGTGTCGACCGTCGCGCTGGCCAAGGTCGCCGAGCACGCCGCGGACGCCGGCGTGGCCGACCGGATCACCACGGCGCCGTACGACGCCCTGGCCGACCCGCGCCCGGCGCCCGGCGCCACCTTCGACCTGGTCACGGTCAGCTTCCTGCACGTCCCGGAGCCGGACTTCGCGCCGATCTACGCCGGCATCGCCGACGCGGTCGCGCCCGGCGGGCGGCTCCTGGTCACCGCGCACCACCCCGAGGACGTCAACAGCGGCGTGCGGCGCCCGCACGGCCCCGGGCTGCTCTTCGAGCCCGACCGGGTGCTCGCGACGCTCGGAGCCGACGCCGACGGATCGGCCTGGGAGGTCGAGGTCGCCGAGACCCCGGTCCGCGAGCAGCAGATGCCCGAGGGGCCGATGAAGGTCCGCGACACGGTCGTCCGGCTCCGGCGCCGCTGACCTGGGGCGTCGGCCGCCGCGGTTCCGTGCCGATCACCCGGAACCGCCGGGGAACGAGCGGTGGGTGCCGTACGTTGCTCAGGTATCAGCCCCCTAGACTCGGGGCCCTCATCTACTAGGAATCCCGCGGAGGAGACCATGCAGAGCAACAACCCGGTGTTCCGCCGGTCGGAGGAGTTCAACCGCAGCAACGGCTACGGGAACACCACCTACCAGGGCAACGGAGTCGCTTACGAGGGCTACGGCGAGCCCGCCGGCTTCGGCGCGCCGCCCGTCCAGAAGACCGGCCGGATGACGATCGACACCGTCGTCCAGTCGACTGCCATCACCCTCGGCGTGGTCCTGATCGCCGCCACGGCGACCTGGCTGATGACCCCGGACGTCACCGACTCGTCGGCCCTCGGCCCGCTGACCGCGGCCGTGCTGATCGGCTCCGGCCTGGCCTTCGTGCTGTCGATGGTCAACTCCTTCAAGAAGGTGATCAGCCCCGGCCTGGTCATCGCGTTCGCGGTCGCCGAGGGTGTCGCCCTGGGCGGCATCAGCAAGATGTACGACGCGATCTTCTACGACACGACCACCCCCGGTGGCATCGTGATGCAGGCCGTGATCGGCACCTTCGCCGCGTTCGCCGGCACCCTGGCGGCGTACAAGTTCTTCAACATCAAGGTCGGCCAGAAGTTCCGCACCTTCGTCATCGCGGCGATGTTCGGCATGGTCGCGCTGAGCCTGATGGAGATCGTGCTCAGCATCTTCGGCGCGCAGCTCGGCCTCTACGAGTTCAGCGGCCTCGGCCTGCTCTTCTCGCTCGCCGGCCTCGCGCTCGGTGTCTTCATGCTGATCCTGGACTTCGACTTCATCGAGCAGGGCATCCGCAACGGCCTGCCGGCGCACGAGTCGTGGCGCGCCTCGTTCGCCCTGCTGGTGAGCCTGGTCTGGATCTACACCAACCTGCTCCGCATCCTGGCGATCCTCCAGCAAGACTAGTTTGGATGGGCCGAGCGCGTCTCTCGCTGCGCTCGGCCGCGCTGCCGGCCTCGCGGTCGAGGTTTCCTCGCCGCGAGGCCGTCTGGCGTCTCACGGCGTCTGCGCGCGGAGAAGCTCCGCTCGTGCCGTCCGGTCGCTGCGCTCCCTCCCGGCCCTCGCTCCGCGTTCCCCGCGGCCGCAGACGGCGCGTCCTGGGATGGGCCGAGCGCGTCTCTCGCTGCGCTCGGCCGCGCTGCCGGCCTCGCGGTCGAGGTTTCCTCGCCGCGAGGCCGTCTGGCGTCTCACGGCGTCTGCGCGCGGAGAAGCTCCGCTCGTGCCGTCCGGTCGCTGCGCTCCCTCCCGGCCCTCGCTCCGCGTTCCCCGCGGCGGCAGACGGCGGGCGCTGAGCTGACTGCATGCGAAGGGCCCACCCGGTCACACCGGGTGGGCCCTTCGTCGTCCCCACCGACGATCGCGAGTCGGCAGAAAGTTCCTGGCGACTCGCGGGCGCTGGCGTGAGCTTGTGCCGACTCGCGCCTCAGCCGCTGGCCTGGGCCGCCTCGCCGCTGCTCGGGCCCGCCTCGAACCCGCTGCGCGAGTCGATGTTGGTCGGCTCCTCGACGCCGTTCTGCGCGTCCGCGTCGTCGGGGGCCTCTCCGGGGATCTGGGCGCGGCGGCGGCGGTGCCGCAGCTCGACCCACAGGCCCCGTACGCCGGTGCGCCGGCCGGCGATCTCGGTGCCGTCCAGCTCCGTGCCGGGCTCGTTGACGGCCTGGACGGCGGCCCGCGTGATCGGGAGGACCGCCTCGCCGCGGTAGGCCTCCAGGACGGCCTCGTGGTCGGGGACCTCGCCGAGCGCGGCCAGCGCCGACGGGATCAGCACGTTGGCCAGCGCGCGGTAGCCCGCGGCGGACGGGTGGAACTGGTCGGGGCCGAACAGCAGCGCCGGCGCGGCCGCGAACTCGGGGCCGAGGATGGAGCCGAGGGAGACCGTCCGGCCGCCCTCCTCCAGCACCGCGATCGTCTGCGCGGCCGCGATCCGGCGCGACCAGGTGCGCGCGATCTGGCGCAGCGGGGGCGCGATCGGCTGGATCGTGCCCAGGTCGGGGCACGTGCCGACGACGACCTCGCACCCGGCGGCCACCAGGCGGCGCACGCCCTCGGAGAGGTGGCGCACCGACTGCGACGGCAGCACCGTGTGGGTGACGTCGTTGCCGCCGATCAGGATGACCGCGACCTCGGGCTCGATGAGCAGCGCCCGGTCGACCTGGGCGGCCAGGTCGGAGGACTTCGCGCCGACGACGCAGAACTCGCGCAGGTAGACCCGGCGGTCGGCGTACTCCGCGAGGCCGCTGGCGACCATCGCGCCGGGCGTCTCCTCTACCCGCTCCACGCCGTAGCCGGCGGCGCTGGAGTCACCCAGCAGGGCGAGCCGGATGGCCGGTCCCGGGCGACCCCGCCCGTACCAGCCGGTGGCATCCGGAGGCGGTTCCTCCAGCGTCGGCCCGATGATCCTGCGGGCCAGCTTGGCCTCGGCGGTCAGGACCCCGTAGAGCCCCGCGCCCAGGGCGGACAGGCCGCCGCCACCGTAGAGGGCGGCGGCGGCGAGCTTGCGTGCTGCGGCTGCCTTACTCACGCGGTGAGTGTACGGACGAGATGTTTCCTCGAGGTCTCCGGCGGATGGCCACACGCCGCACGGCGTGCGACCGGTCACCCCCGTCGCGCGGCCCTCCGCCGGGGCATACGGTGAGCCCCATGGAGTACGTCGACTCGCTGCTGGACCTGATCGGCAACACCCCGCTGGTGCGGCTGCGACGCAGCCTCGACCTCCCCGAGGGAGCGGCCGAGGACGGCCCGCTGGTGCTCGCCAAGGTGGAGTACCTCAACCCCGGCGGCTCGGTGAAGGACCGGATCGCGACGCGGATGATCGAGGCCGCCGAGGCCTCCGGAGAGCTGCGGCCGGGCGGCACGATCGTGGAGCCGACCTCCGGCAACACCGGGGTCGGGCTGGCGATGGTCGCCCAGCAGAAGGGCTACCGCTGCGTCTTCGTCTGCCCCGACAAGGTGAGCGAGGACAAGCGCAACGTGCTGCGCGCGTACGGCGCCGAGGTCGTGGTCTGCCCGACCGCGGTCGCCCCCGAGCACCCCGACTCCTACTACAACGTCTCCGACCGGCTGGCCTCCGAGCCGGGCGCCTGGAAGCCCGACCAGTACTCCAACCCGCACAACCCGCTCTCGCACTACGAGACCACCGGCCCGGAGATCTGGCGCCAGACCGAGGGGCGGATCACCCACTTCGTCTGCGGCGTCGGCACCGGCGGCACGATCTCGGGCATCGGCCGCTACCTCAAGGAGCAGGACCCGGGGGTCCAGGTCGTCGGCGCCGACCCGGCCGGCTCGGTCTACTCCGGCGGCACCGGCCGCCCCTACCTGGTCGAGGGCGTCGGCGAGGACTTCTGGCCCGAGACCTACGACCGCGACGTCGCCGACCGGATCATCGAGGTCTCCGACGCCGACTCCTTCGCCTTCACCCGCCGGCTCGCCCGCGAGGAGCAGATGCTCGTCGGCGGCTCCTCCGGGATGGCCGCGTACGCCGCCCGGCAGCTCGCCGCCGAGCTGGCCGCGGAGGGGCGGACCGACGCCGTCATCGTGGTGCTGCTGCCCGACTCCGGCCGCGGCTACCTGAGCAAGGTCTTCAACGACGAGTGGCTGGCCCAGTACGGCTTCGACACCGGGGTGCCCTCGGAGTCGCGGACCGTGGGGGAGGTGCTGCGCGGCAAGAGCGGCACCCTGCCGGCGCTGGTGCACACCCACCCGAACGAGACCATCGCCGAGGCGATCCACATCCTCCAGGAGTACGGCGTCTCCCAGATGCCCGTGGTGCGCGCGGAGCCCCCGATCGTGGCCGCCGAGGTGGCCGGCTCGGTCTCCGAGCGGGCCCTGCTCGACGCGCTCTACGCCGGCGAGGCGAAGCTCGCCGACGCCGTCGAGCAGCACCTGTCGCCGCCGCTGCCGACCATCGGCTCCACCGAGCCGGCGCCCGCGGCGGTGGCGCTGCTGGAGAAGGCCGACGCGGTGCTGGTGCACGAGGACGGCAAGCCGGTCGGGGTGCTCACCCGCCAGGACCTGCTGGCGTTCCTCGCGCGCGGCTGACCCGCGACCGGGCGCCGGACCCGGCAGGATGGCGGGCGTGGACTCGACCCCTGCGCTGCCCGACGGGATCCGCGTCGCCGGCCCCGACGACGTACCCGACCTCCTGCGGCTGATCCACGCGCTCGCGGCGTACGAGCGCGACCCGGACGCGGTGGTGAACACCGAGGAGAAGCTCGACACCTGGCTCTTCGGCCCGGACGCGGTCGCCGAGGCGCTGGTCGCCGAGTTCGACGGCCGGGTCGTCGGGATGGCCCTGTGGTACCGGTCGTACTCCACCTGGACCGGCGTGCCCGGCGCCTACCTGGAGGACCTCTTCGTCGAGGAGGAGCACCGCGGCCGCGGGTTCGGCAAGGCGTTCTTCACCGCGCTGGCCGCGATCGTCGTGGCCCGCGGCTACGAGCGCCTGGAGTGGGTGGTCCTGGACTGGAACACGCCGTCGATCGAGTTCTACGAGCACCTCGGCGGCCGCCCGATGAGCGGCTGGACGACGTACCGGCTGGTCGGGGAGGAGCTGCGCGCGCTGGCCGAGTGACGGCTCGGCGCCGTCACTCTGCGGCGCGGGAATCACCGGTCGGCCGGTGATTCCCGCGCTGGACAGGCGTTGCAATGCCTGTCAAGCGCATGAATCACCTGTCGACCGGTGATTCATACGAGCGCGTCAGGTAGCGCATCGTGTGGTGAGGGACGAACCCGAGCGCGTCGTAGAGCGCCCGGCCGGCGTCGTTGTCGCTCTCGACGTGCAGCCACGCGGTGGTCGCGCCGCGTTCGGCGCCCCACTCCAGGAGCGCCGCCACCACGGCCGTGGCCAGACCGCGCCGCCGGTGCGCCGGGTCGACGGCCAGGTCGTGCAGCGCCAGCCAGTCGCCGTCCAGGGTGGCCCGTCCCTCGGCGACCGGGTCGCACCCGTCGCCGATCGAGGCCGTCGCGGTCGCACCGCCGACGCTGAGGTCGGCCTCGCGCTCGGGGCGCCCCAGCGCGCGGCGGACCCGGGCGACGGACGCCAGCCGGTACTCCGCGTCGCCGTCGCCGAGCGGGCGCCAGCCGGCTCCCGCCAGTGCGGCCTCCTCGTCCGAGCCGACCTCGACGTGGGCCAGCGCCGGGCGGTCGCGCTCGGCGTAGAACGCGCGGATCGCCTCGGCCGCGTCGGCCGGGGCGAGGCCCGGGTCGCCGACGGCCAGGCAGGAGTTCGCGCGCCGGCGCGGGCGCCCGACCGGCGCCGGGTCCGAGCGCAGCACCCACGCGCCCAGGGCGACGGTCTCCAGCCCCGGCCACAGCCCCGCGACCCGCGCCTCGGCGTCGGCGACGGAGACGCGGTGCCGCACCGACGGTCGCGGCGGGACCGGCTTGCCGGAGACGATGTCGCCGATCGGGATCTCCACGGCGGGCCCGGTCTCGGGCCGTACGACGGCCACCCCGTCGCCCCACGCGACGCACTCGCCGAGCAGGTCCGTCATCGCCGGGCCGCCGGTCGGCCCGGTCTCGCCGCGCACCAGCCGACGGACCACCACCCGCCGCCCGACGACGTGCGGGCCGAGAAGGTGCCTGCCCGGATCGTGGTGTCCCTGCTCGTTGGCCACGCCGGGATACTAGAGTTGCCCGAGGCACGAAGGACATTCGTGGCCGACCGACTCAGTACGTGAGCGACCGCCCGCGGCCCGCAGCGCAACCGTCCAAGGAGGAACCGATGACCTACATCATCTCCCAGCCCTGCGTCGACGTGAAGGACCGTGCGTGTGTCGACGAGTGCCCGGTTGACTGCATCTACGAGGGCAAGCGGATGCTCTACATCCACCCCGACGAGTGCGTCGACTGCGGCGCCTGCGAGCCGGTCTGCCCGGTCGAGGCGATCTTCTACGAGGACGACGTGCCGGAGGAGTGGAAGGACTACTACGACGCCAACGTGAAGTTCTTCGACGACCTGGGCTCGCCCGGCGGCGCCGCCAAGATGGGCGAGATCGACCACGACGCGACGTTCGTCGCCGCCCTCGAGCCGCAGAACCAGGACCACTGAGCAGTCGTTGAGCACGCAGCGTTACCTCGGCGTCTCGGGACGCCTGCCGGACTTCCCCTGGGACAAGCTGACCCCGGTCAAGGAGAAGGCACAGGCCCATCCTGACGGCATCGTCGACCTCTCGGTCGGCACGCCTGTCGACCCGACGCCGCAGGTCGTCCAGGACGCCCTGCGGGCGGCCGCCGACGCGCCGGGCTACCCGCTGACGATCGGCCGCGTCGAGACCCGCCAGGCGGTCGTCGACTGGTTCGCCCGCTGCCACGGCGTCACGGGCCTCGGCGTCGACCAGGTGCTCCCGCTGATCGGCTCCAAGGAGATGATCGGCTCCCTGGCGCTGCACCTGGGCATCGGGGAGGGCGACCTGGTCGTCTACCCGGAGCTGGCCTACCCGACGTACGAGGTAGGGGCGGCGCTGGTCGGCGCCGACGCGGTCGCCACCGACGCGCTGACCGCGCTCGGCCCGCGCACGCCGCGGCTGCTGTGGCTCAACAGCCCGTCCAACCCGACCGGCCGCGTGCTGCCCCCGGCGCACCTGAAGAAGGTCGTGGACTGGTGCCGCGAGCGGGGCGTGCTGCTGGTCAGCGACGAGTGCTACCTGGACTGCGTCTGGGAGGGCGAGGCCTACTCGGTCCTGCACCCCGACATCTGCGGCGGCAGCACCGAGGGCATCCTGGCCGTGCACTCATTGTCGAAGCGCTCCAACCTCGCCGGCTACCGGTGCGCCTTCGTCGCCGGTGACGCCGCGGTCGTCGCCGAGCTGCTGGCGGTCCGCAAGAACCTGGGCCTGCAGATGCCGGCCCCGCAGCAGGCCGCGATGGTCGCCGCGCTGACCGACGACGCCCACGTCGCCGAGCAGCACCAGCGCTACGCCGTACGGCGGGAGCGGCTGCGCGCCGCGCTGCTGGCGGCCGGCTTCACCATCGACCACTCCGAGGCGTCGCTCTACCTGTGGGCCACCCGCGGGCCGCAGGGCCCCGACTGCTGGGAGCTGGTCGAGGAGATGGCCGCGCGCGGCATCCTGGTCGCGCCCGGGGCCTTCTACGGCACCGCCGGCAGCCACCACGTGCGGGTCGCGTTCACCGCGACCGACGAGCGGATCGACGCCGCCGTCGCCCGCCTCACCGCCTGACCGGCCCCGCGCCGCCGGCCTGGATGCTGGCTCAGCGGAAGACGTCGACGTGGACGTGGTCGCGGTGCTCGAGGATCTCGGGGTCGCCCGGCCCGTCCGGGGCGTTGTAGTCGCGCCAGCCGTCCTGGCCGGCCCGCCAGATCCGGCCGTCGTAGATGACGGTGCGGATGTCGAGGCGTGAGGCGTTGCCGACGAGGTAGTGGGCGACCGCCCAGCCGTCGACCTTGCTCTGCTCGGAGATCGGGCGGAAGAAGATGTCGATCGCGCGGCCGTCGTAGTGGGCCGAGCCCTCCATGTGACCGGTGGAGACACCGCCCCGCTGGAAACCGCCGAGCGACAGCGTGCCGAACCGCTCGAGCAGGTCGAGGCGGACCTGGTTGGCGCGGGGGGTGAGCCCGCTCGGCCGCAGGTCGGCGTCCGCGGTGGGCGCGCCGCCCGACAGGTCGCAGCTGAACGCGGCCTGGGAGTAGCCGGTCAGCGCCGAGGCCAGCGCCCGGGCGTCCTGCTCGTGGTCGGCGTACGCGCGGGGGAACGCCGAACGCTGCACCTCCTGGGCGGCGTCGGTGATCTCCATGCCCTCGTAGCCGTCGACCTTGACCAGCGCGTCGTAGAAGGCGTTGGTGGAGTAGACGGGGTCGAGGATCTGCTCCTCGGTGCCCCAGCCCTGGGACGGCCGCTGCTGGAACAGGCCGATCGAGTCGCGGTCGCCGTGCTCGATGTTCTCGAGCTTCGACTCCTGGTAGGCGGTGGCCAGGGCGATCGAGACGGCGCGGGCGGGCAGCGCGCGCTCGATCGCGATCGCGGCGATCAGCGTGGCGTTCTCCGCCTGCTCGCGGTTGAGCTCCACCTCGTGCGCGTCGACCTCGACGTTGCAGTCGCCGTCGGGGCCCAGGCCGAGCTGGTCGGTGACGCGCAGGACCGCGACCCCGATCACGGCGATCATCGCCAGCACGACCAGCCCGAAGGCGATCGCGCCCGTTCCCCTGCGCATCAGTCCAGTGTCGGGGGTCGCTGGTGACGCACGTCGACGCTCACGAGGCCGCCGGCGGGGTGCTGCTCAGTTGGCGTGCAGCGCGGCGTTGAGGGCGATGCCCTCGCCCTGCCACGGCACGGCCTCGATGGCGCCGGAGACGGAGTTGCGGCGGAACAGCACGTTGCTGGCGCCGGAGAGCTCGCGGGCCTTGACCACGCGGGCCTCCTGGCCGGGCTCGAGCACGGTGACCTTGGTGCCGGCGGTGACGTAGCAGCCGGCCTCGACGACGCAGTCGTCGCCCAGCGAGATCCCGACGCCGGCGTTCGCGCCCAGCAGGCAGCGCTCGCCGATCGCGATGACCTCCTTGCCGCCCCCGGACAGCGTGCCCATGATCGAGGCGCCGCCGCCCACGTCGCTGCCGTCGCCGACCACGACGCCGGCCGAGATCCGGCCCTCGACCATCGAGGTGCCGAGCGTGCCGGCGTTGAAGTTCACGAAGCCCTCGTGCATGACCGTGGTGCCCTCGGCCAGGTGCGCGCCGAGGCGGACCCGGTCGGCGTCGGCGATGCGGACGCCGGCGGGGAGGACGTAGTCGACCATCCGCGGGAACTTGTCGACGCCGTACACGGTGACGTGGTGGCCGGCGGCCTGCAGGCGGGCGCGGGTCATCTCGAACCCGTCGACCGCGCACGGGCCGGCGCTGGTCCACACCACGTTGGTGAGCAGGCCGAAGACGCCGTCGAGGTTGATCTCGTGGGGGCGCACCAGCCGCGCGGAGAGCAGGTGCAGCCGCAGCCACACGTCCTGCGTGGTCCGCGGCGCCCGGTCCAGGTCGATCTGCACCAGGGAGACCTGGCGCTCCACGCGACGCACCGCGTCGCTGCCGCCCAGCGCGACCAGGTCCTTCGGCGCGATCGCGCCCACCGGCGCCTCGCCGAGAGCCGGGTTCGGGAACCAGGTGTCGAGCACCGAGTCGTCGGACGCGTACGTGGTGAGGCCGAAGGCCCAGGCGGAGCGGGTCACGGGAGGTGAGTCTACGGGGGCGCCGGAGGCCGCCCGGACGCGGGCGCGGCCGACGGGACCCGCTGCGGCTACTCCGCCAGGATCGCCAGCTGGCGGCTCTGCGCGATCAGGCGGCCCTGCTCGTCCCACAGCTCCACGTCCTCGTCGTGGTAGCCGGCGATGACGTGCCGGGCGACCACGTGGCCGAGCGCCCAGAGCGACTCGGGGCGGCGCCGGTAGTGGACGGTGAGCTGGATGGTCGAGGAGGCGACGTGGCCGATCTCGGCGGTGGCGGGGAAGAAGGCGTCGACCATCGCCCCGGCCAGCAGGGCGTCGACGGGCCGCTCGTCGGCGGCGCGGATCCAGGCGAGCACCTCGGTCCTGCCCGACGGCTCGCCCCGCAGCCAGCCCGGCTGGTAGGTCGACCGGTAGGTGTAGCGGTCCAGGATCGGCATGAACCCCGCGGGGAACGCGGGGGACTCCGTGCACTCCAGCGGGCCCGGGGTCTCCGGCGCGGCGTGCGGGGTGTGCTCGATCGACCCGGTCTTGTCCCAGTCGTGGGTGCTCAGCACCGCGTGCGCGATCTCCTTGCCGTTCTGCACGAGGATCGCGTCGTACGTCGACACGCGACGGCCCACGCGGACCTCGCGCACGTGCACGTCGGCCGGGCCGGCCGTCGCCGGGCGGAAGTAGGTGACCGCGATGCTCAGCGGGTCCGGGTGCGCCGCGTCCTGCATCGCCGCGTGCTGGAGCACGGCGAGGATGTAGCCGCCGTTGGGCGTGCCGTTGGCGGTGTTCCAGTCGGTGGTCAGGTCGACCCGCTGGACGCCGTCGCCCAGCGGCTCGCACGCCACCGCTTCGTCGAGGAGGTAAGCCACGGGGTCATCCTGCCCGCCCCCACCGACACCCGTCGGGCGGGTCCGGTCACTGGCGCCTCGCCGACGCCCTACTGGCCCCGGCGGCCGTCGATCGCCTCGCGCAGCAGGTCGGCGTGCCCGCAGTGGCGGGCGTACTCCTCGATCAGGTGCACCAGGATCTCCCGGACGCTCGCGGTCTCCGCCCCGCCGTGGTAGCTCACCACCTCGCCCAGGCCCGCGTCGTCCCGGGCGTCCAGCCAGTCGTCGGCGGCGTCGATCTCGGCCTGCCACGTGTCCCACGCGTCGTGCCAGGCCGCCACCAGGTCGGCACCCGTCGCGGTCAGCTCCGCGAAGCCGGCGTCCCCGTCGTCGTACAGGCGCTGGGTCTCCTGGCCCTGCAGGGCGTTGCGGAACCAGAGCTGCTCGACCCACGCCATGTGCCGGACCAGGCCGAGGAGACTCATCGTGCTCGGCGGCACCGAGCGCCGGGCGAGGTCCTCGACGGGCAGCCCGTCGCACTTCATCTCCAGCGTCAGCCGGTAGTTCGTCAGGTACTCGCGGTACGTCGCGAGCTCGCCCACCGGGCTCTCCTGGACCCGCGGGTCCTCGTCGCGCTCCACCCACATCTGGCTCACCCGGACAGCCAACGGTGCGCGGGTGCCCGCTGGCAAGAGCTGTCGGACGCGAACCTGCTCGGCGCTAGGTTGCCCGCATGGATCGCCCGGAGCTCGCCGCCCAGCTCGACCTCGCACCCCATCCCGAGGGCGGGTGGTTCCGCCAGACGTGGGTGGCGCCGACGACGGTCGCGCTGCCGGACGGCCGGGTCCGCCCGACGGCGACCCTGATCTACTTCCTCCTGCCCGCCGGCGACGCCTCGGCGTGGCACCGGGTGGCGTCCGACGAGATCTGGCTCGCCCACACCGGTGAGGTGGTGCTCGAGCTCGGCGGCGACGGTGACGTTCCGGCGACCACCGGACGAGCGGTCCTCGGTCCGGACCGGCGCCAGGTCCAGGTACCGGCCGGGGTGTGGCAGCGGACGCTGCCGGGGGAGGAGGACGCGCTCGTGAGCTGCCTGGTGTCGCCCGGGTTCGACTTCGCCGACTTCGAGCTCGCCTGAGTGCCGGGTCTGCCGCGCCCCGACGAGAACCGATTGGCAGGCCCACCCGCGGGAGCCGTACGCTGTGACCCACAGGCGCTCGAGCCGTCATCAGCGGCGAGCCTCCGGAAGAACAGCCGCCCCGCGCCGGGGGAGGGCCCAGTAGAACCGGACGGGGCAGGCCCGTCACAGCCGAGTACGAGTGGCCGACCCGCGATCCGCGGGGCGGCAAGCGGGGTGGTACCGCGGTCCTCGGATCGTCCCTGTGGTTGCACAGCCGAGCTCACCACCACCGCCACTCCCAGGAGACCTCAGAGCCATGACCTATCCGAAGGTCACCACCCACTCGCACGACGGCCAGGGCGCCGTCCCGAGCTCCCCGCGCTTCCCGGAGATCGAGGAGCGGGTGCTCGCCTACTGGGCCGAGGACGACACCTTCCGCGCCAGCGTCGAGCAGCGCGACCCCGGCGAGCGCGGCGAGAACGAGTTCGTCTTCTACGACGGCCCGCCGTTCGCCAACGGCCTGCCGCACTACGGCCACCTGCTGACCGGCTACGTCAAGGACATCGTGCCGCGCTACCAGACCATGCGCGGCAAGCGCGTGGAGCGCCGCTTCGGCTGGGACACCCACGGCCTGCCCGCCGAGCTCGAGGCGATGCGCCTCAACGGCATCAAGACCACCGACGAGATCGTCGAGATGGGCATCGACAAGTTCAACGACGCCTGCCGCGCCTCGGTGCTCAAGTACGCCGACGAGTGGCGCGAGTACGTCACCCGCCAGGCGCGCTGGGTCGACTTCGACAACGACTACAAGACCATGAACCCCGAGTTCATGGAGTCGGTGCTGTGGGCCTTCAAGAGCCTCTTCGACAAGGGCCTCATCTACGAGGGATTCCGCGTCCTGCCCTACTGCTGGAACGACGAGACCCCGCTGTCCAACCACGAGCTGCGGATGGACGACGACGTCTACAAGGACGTCAACGACCCCGCGGTCACCGTCGGCTACACCCTGGACGACCTGGGTACGGACCCGGTCCTCGACGGCGCCCGGATCCTGATCTGGACCACCACGCCCTGGACCCTGCCCTCCAACCTCGCCGTCATGGTCGGCTCCGACATCGACTACGTCGTCGTCGAGGCCGTCGTCCCCGGCACCGAGACCCGCGGCCGGTTCGTGCTCGCCGAGGCCCGGCTGTCGGCGTACGCGCGGGAGCTGGCGGACGAGGACGGCGAGCTCACCGTGCTCGGCACCTACCAGGGCGCGGACCTGGTGGGCCGCACCTACACCCCGCCGTTCTCCTACTACGCGGGCCACGAGAACGCCTTCCGCGTGGTCGCCGCCGACGACGCGGTCACCACCACCGACGGTACGGGCGTCGTGCACACCGCCGGCGCCTTCGGTGAGGTCGACAAGGAGGTGACCGACCGCGAGGGCATCGAGGCGGTCATGCCCGTCGGCAAGGACGGCCGGTTCACCGCGCCCGTCGACGAGTACGCCGGGATGCTGGTCTTCGACGCCAACCCGCACATCATCGACCACCTCAAGCACACGACGAAGGGCTCCGGGGAGACCGGCGCGGTCAGCCCGGGCACGGTGCTGCTGCGCCGCGAGTCCTACGCGCACTCCTACCCGCACTGCTGGCGCTGCCGGCAGCCGCTGATCTACAAGGGCGTCTCCTCCTGGTTCGTCGAGGTCACCGCGTTCAAGGACCGGATGGCCGAGCTCAACCAGCAGATCCGCTGGGTGCCCGAGCACATCAAGGACGGCCAGTTCGGCAAGTGGGTCGGCAACGCCCGCGACTGGTCGATCACCCGCAACCGGTTCTGGGGCAGCCCGGTGCCGGTGTGGAAGTCCGACGACCCGGCGTACCCCCGGATCGACGTCTACGGCTCCTTCGAGGAGATCGAGCGCGACTTCGGCCGGCTGCCGCTCAACGACAAGGGTGAGCGCGACCTGCACCGCCCGTGGGTCGACGAGCTGACCCGGCCCAACCCCGACGACCCGACGGGGACGTCGACGATGCGCCGCGTCACCGACGTGCTCGACGTGTGGTTCGACTCCGGCTCGATGAGCTTCGCGCAGGCGCACTACCCGTTCGAGAACGCCGAGTGGTTCGCCGGCACGGAGGACGGCTCGAAGGAGGCGCACTTCCCGGCCGACTTCATCGTCGAGTACATCGGCCAGACCCGCGGCTGGTTCTACACGCTGCACGTGCTGGCCACGGCGCTCTTCGACAAGCCGGCGTTCTCCTCCTGCATCAGCCACGGCATCGTGCTCGGCTCCGACGGCGAGAAGATGTCGAAGTCGCTGCGCAACTACCCCGACGTCTCGGAGGTCTTCCACCGCGACGGCGCCGACGCGATGCGCTGGTTCCTGATGGCCTCGCCGATCCTGCGCGGCGGCAACCTCGTGGTCACCGAGCAGGGCATCCGCGACGCGGTGCGCCAGGTGATGATCCCGCTCTGGAACACCTGGTACTTCTTCGCGCTCTACGCCAACGCCGAGCACTACGAGGCGACCGGGCGCACCGACTCCGAGGACCCGCTCGACCACTACCTGCTGGCCAAGACCCGGCAGTACGTCGAGAAGCTGACCGGCGAGCTCGACGCCTACGCCATCGCGGACGCCTGCGAGACCACGCGCTCCTACCTCGACGTGCTGACCAACTGGTACGTGCGCCGCTCCCGCGAGCGGTTCTGGGAGGGCAAGCCGGAGGCGTTCGAGACCCTCGCCGCGGTGCTCGACGTCGTGTGCCGCGCGGTGGCCCCGCTGCTGCCGCTGGTCACCGAGGAGATCTGGCGCGGGCTCACCGGCGGCCGCTCGGTGCACCTGGCCGACTGGCCGGACGTGTCGGCGCTGCCCGGCAGCGCCGACGACCACGCCCTGGTGGCGGCGATGGACCAGACCCGCGAGGTCTGCTCCTCGACCTCCGCGCTGCGCAAGGCCGCCAAGCTGCGCAACCGGCTGCCGCTGGCGACGCTGACCGTGGTCGTCGACGACCCGGCGGCGCTGGAGCGGTTCGCCGACATCATCGCCGACGAGGTCAACGTCAAGGCGGTCCGCCTGGTCGCCGCCGACTCCGAGGAGGCGGCCGGGTACGGCGTCGAGCAGAAGCTCACCGTCAACGCCCGCGCCGCCGGCCCGCGCCTGGGCAAGGACGTCCAGGCCGCGATCAAGGGCTCGAAGTCCGGCGACTGGTCCGTGGCCGAGGACGGCACCGTCACCTCCGGCGGCCTGGCGCTGGTCGAGGGCGAGTACAGCCTGGAGACCGTCGTCGGCTCGGCCGCCGAGGGCGCCGCGACCGGGATGCTGCCCGGCGGCGGCTTCGTCGTGCTCGACACCACCGTCACCCCCGAGCTGGCCGAGGAGGGCATCGCCCGCGACCTGGTCCGCGCGGTGCAGCAGGCGCGCCGCGACGCGGGCCTGGAGGTGACCGACCGGATCACGCTCACCATCGGCGGCTCGCACGCGGTCGCCGCGGCGGCCACCACGCACGAGGGGCTGATCGCGGGGGAGACCCTGGCGACGTCGTACTCGGTCGAGGACGGAGGCCACGTGGCCGGTACCTCGGTCACCGTCGGCGACGGCGAGACCGCGGTGCTCGACCTCGAGCGCGCCTGACCTGCCGCTGGTTGAGGTGCGAGCGAAGCGAGCCTCGAAGCCAAGGCACTCAGCTCCTTGGTTTCGAGGCTCGTCGCTAGCGCTCCTCGCGCCTCAACCAGCGGAGGTCAGCTGAGGTCGAGGCGCCCGGCGAGCTTGTCGAGGTACGCGTAGACGGTCGCCTCGTCGGCGTCCGGGACGCCCCAGATGAGCTCGCCGGCCTCGGCGGCGGCCCAGTCCGCGAAGTCCTCGGGCGCCGGCTTCTTGGCGACGAGGACCCGGACGTCGGGGGCGCCGTCGCGGCCGGCCTCGGCCCACTCCTTGCGGAGGAGGGCGGCCTTCTCGGCGATGTCGGTCTCGATCGGCGTGGTCATCCAGCCGTCGGCGTGCGCCGCGATCCACTTCATGGTCTTCGGCCCGCCGCCGGCGCCGATGATCACCGGCACCCGGCCCTGCGGGGGCTTCGGGTAGGCCCAGGAGGGGCCGAAGGAGACGAACTCGCCGTCGTACGCCGCCTCCTCCTCGGTCCACAGCGCCCGCATCGCCTCCAGGTACTCCTTGAGCACCGTGCGGCGCTTCGCCGCCGGCACGTGGTGGTCGGAGAGCTCGTCGGTGTTCCAGCCGAACCCGGCACCGATGGTGACCCGGCCGCCCGAGAGGTGGTCCAGCGTCGCGATCGTCTTGGCCAGCGTGATCGGGTCCGACTCCACCGGCAGCGCGACCGCCGTGGACAGGCCGATCCGGGTGGTCACCGCGGCCGCGGTCGCCAGCGAGACCCAGGGATCGAGGGTGCGCAGGTAGCGGTCGTCGGGGAGCTCGTCGCCGCCGGTCGGGTGGGCCGCGTCCCGGCGCACCGGGATGTGGGTGTGCTCGGGGACGTAGAGGGTGTCGAACCCGCGCTCCTCGGCGGCCCGGGCGAGGGCCGCCGGCGCGATGCCGCGGTCGGACGTGAAGAGGACGATGCCGTTGCGCATGCCCGGCAGACTAGCCCAGAAATAGAACACGTTCTAGACACCTGTCTGGTTCGGTCCGCGCGGCTCCGCTCGCACCGCCTGATTGACTGGGGCGCGTGCCAACCGACGTGCAGCTCCTCGACCTGACCGCGGACGCGGTCACCCTCACCCGCCAGCTGGTCGACATCGAGTCGGTCTCCCGCGACGAGGAGGCCATCGCCGACGCCGTCGAGTCGGCCCTGCGGGCCCTCCCGCACCTGAGCGTCGTGCGGCGCGGGAACACCGTCGTCGCCCGCACCGAGCTCGGCCGGCCCTCGCGGGTGGTGCTCGCCGGGCACCTGGACACCGTGCCGGTCAACGACAACCTGCCGAGCCGCCTGGACGAGGGGACGGGCCTGCTGCACGGACTGGGCACCTGCGACATGAAGGGCGGCGACGCGGTCATCCTCCGTCTCGCCGCGACCGTCACCGAGCCGGTGCACGACCTCACCTTCGTGCTCTACGAGGCCGAGGAGATCGACGCCGCGTTCAACGGGCTGCGCCTGCTCAGCGAGTCCGACCCGGAGCTGCTCGAGGCCGACTTCGCGGTGCTCATGGAGCCCTCGAACGCGGTCGTCGAGGCGGGCTGCCAGGGCACCCTGCGGGTCGAGGTCCGCACCCGCGGCGAGCGGGCCCACTCGGCGCGCGCGTGGCGCGGGGTGAACGCGATCCATGGCGCCGCCGACGTACTGGTCCGGCTGAGCGAGTACGAGCCGCGGCGCCCGGTGATCGACGGCCTGGAGTACCACGAGGGGCTCAACGCCGTCTTCATCCGCGGCGGCGTCGCCGGCAACGTGCTGCCCGACGAGTGCGTGGTCGAGGTGAACCACCGCTTCGCGCCCGACCGCACCGAGGACGAGGCGCTCGCCTTCGTCACCGACTTCTTCGCGCCGTACGACGTCACGCTGACCGACACCGCGCCCGGCGCCCTGCCGGGGCTGGACCGGCCGGCGGCGCGGGCCTTCATCGACGCCGTCGGCGGCGTGGTGAACCCGAAGTTCGGGTGGACCGACGTCGCCCGGTTCACCGTCCTCGGCGTGCCTGCCGTGAACTACGGCCCCGGTGACCCGATGCTGGCGCACAAGCAGGAGGAACACGTGCCGGTCGAGCAGATCGAGCGGTGCGAGCAGAAGCTGCGCGCCTGGCTGGAGGGGCGCGCGGGCGACCCGACCGACGAGGGGGACACCGCATGACCCGACGTTCCGGCCCCGGCCCGCGCCCGACCAAGGGCCGCCCGGCGGGCTCCACCACCGACCAGCGGCTGCTGGACAGCCGGGGTGACACCGACTGGGTGCACACCGATCCGTGGCGCGTGCTGAAGATGCAGGCGGAGTTCGTCGAGGGGTTCAACGACCTCGCCGAGGTCGGGCCCGCGATCTCGGTCTTCGGGTCGGCGCGGATCAAGCCCGACCACCTCGGCTACCGGCTCGGCGTCGAGGTCGGCGCGGCGCTGGTCGAGGCCGGCTTCACCGTGATCACCGGCGGCGGCCCGGGCGCGATGGAGGCGGCCAACAAGGGCGCCACCGAGGCCGGCGGGCAGAGCATCGGCCTCGGCATCGAGCTGCCGTTCGAGGCGCGGCTCAACGACTACGTGACCTTCGGGCTCAACTTCCGGTACTTCTTCGTCCGCAAGATGATGTTCGTCAAGTACTCCCAGGGGTACGTCGTCCTGCCCGGTGGCATCGGCACCCTCGACGAGCTCTTCGAGGCGATGACGCTGGCCCAGACGCTCAAGATCACGCAGTTCCCGATCGTGCTGATGGGCGTCGAGCACTGGACCGGCCTGCTCGACTGGATGCGCGGCTCGATGCTGGAGGACGCCCGGATCAAGCAGTCGGACCTGGACATGCTGACCCTGACCGACGACGTCGACGAGGCGGTGGCGCTGATGGTCGCCGCCCGCGACCGGCACCGATGAGCGGGCGGGAGCCGGTCCGATGATGATGTGGGTCTTCGCCGTGCTGATCGTGCTGGCGATGGGCGTGATCGCGCTGCTCGCCGCCGGGCGCGGCGAGCCGATGCAGCCGGCGTACGACGACCGGCCGGACGCCCTGGTGCCGGAGGGCCGCCCGCTCGGGGCCGAGGACCTGCGTCGGGTGCGCTTCTCGCTGGCGTTCCGTGGCTACCGGATGTCGGAGGTCGACGCGCTCCTGGAGCGTCTCGCCGCCGAGCGGGAGGCGGCCGAGGCGGCGGGGGCGAGCGCCGCCGCCGACCGCGTCGAGGAGGCGACCGGCGCCGGGGAGCCGCGGCGGCCGAGGCGGTTCCCCTGGGTCCCTGCGCGCGCCAGGACCGATAAGCGATAATGGTCACGCTGACTCGTGGCAGCAGACCTGCCCAGTACGGATGGAAAAGGGGTGCCGCATGGCGGCGATGAAGCCGCGGACCGGAGACGGTCCGCTCGAGGTCACCAAGGAAGGTCGCGGCATCGTGATGCGTGTCCCGCTCGAGGGCGGCGGTCGACTGGTGGTCGAGCTCAACGCCGAGGAGGCCGGCGCACTCGGCGAGGCCCTCAAGAACGTGGTCGGGTGACCCGAACCACTCTGCCGCCCCAGGTCGCGCCGCCGGAGTTCGCGCTCAGCGATCACCTGCCCGCGGCCATCGTCGGCGTCGACGTCGTCGCCCTCCCGGTGCTCACCGGGAGCGGCGACGACGGGCCGACCCTCGGCCCCGGCGCGGCCGACGTCGCGGACCTGCTCGACCTGGACCTGGTCGGGATCGCGGAGCTGCACCGGATGACCGGTGCGGTGGGCGAGACCGCCACGGTCGCGGTGCCGGACGGCAGCCCGGCCAACCCCGCGCTGCGGCTGGTCGTCCTCGTGGGCGTCGGGTCCGGCGCCCCCACCGAGCTGCGCCGCGCCGGCGCCGCCCTGGCCAAGGCGGTCAAGGACCGCGAGGCGGTTGCCGCCTCGGTGCCCGCGGTCGCCGAGGACGCCGAGCACGGCCTCGAGGCGTTCGTGGTCGGCACGATGCTCGGCTCGTTCGGCTTCCACTGGCGCTCCGGCGGTCCCCAGACCCGGCCCGTCCGGAAGGTCGTGCTCGCGATGGGTGCCGGCGTCGAGGCCGGCGTGGAGGCGGGGCGTGCCTCCGTGGCCCGCGCCGTCGCCGTCGGCGGCGCCGGCTGGCGGGCCCGACAGCTGGCCACCGTGCCGTCCAACCTCAAGAACCCGGCCTGGCTCGCCGAGCAGGCCGAGGAGATGGCCGCCGCGAGCGACCTGACCTGCCGCGTCTGGGACGCCGACGAGCTCGCCGCCGAGGGGTTCGGCGGCATCGTGGGCGTCGGCCAGGCGTCCGACTCGCCGCCCCGGCTGATCCGCCTCGACTACACGCCCGCCGGCGTCTCCGCGCGTGCGGCGAAGAAGCTGCCCACCGTGGTGCTGGTGGGCAAGGGGATCACCTTCGACTCCGGGGGCCTGAGCCTCAAGCCCGGCCAGAGCATGGTCTCGATGAAGCGCGACATGACCGGCGGGGCCGTCGTGCTCTCCACCATGGCCGCGCTCGCCGACGTGGGCTGCCCGGTGCGGGTCGTCGGGCTGGTCCCGGCGGCCGAGAACGCGGTCTCCGGCGGCGCGCTGCGCCCCGGCGACGTGGTCAAGCACTGGGGCGGGCGCACCAGCGAGGTGACCAACACCGACGCCGAGGGGCGGCTGGTGCTGGCCGACGCGCTGGCGTACGCCGTCGCCGAGCTGGACCCGGCGGTGATCGTCGACGTGGCCACCCTGACGGGGGCCGCGAAGGTCGCCCTCGGCCAGCAGGTCGCCGGGCTGTTCGCCACCGACGACGTGCTGGCGGAGCGACTCGGCGGCGCCGGCGAGCGCGCCGGCGAGCCGCTCTGGCGGCTCCCGCTGTTCGCGGGCTACGGGGACAAGCTGGCCTCGAAGGTCGCGGACGCCGACAACGCCCCGGGCGGACCGGGCGCCATCATGGCCGCGCTGTTCCTGCAGCGCTTCGTCGGCGACGTGCCGTGGGCCCACCTCGACATCGCCTCCGTCGGCGACGTCGAGAAGGAGTGGCACGAGTGGACGGTCGGACCGTCCGGCTTCGGCGCCCGGGCCCTGCTCACCTGGCTCGGCACCGAGGCGCCCACCGACGGGATCGGCTGACCCCAGCACGCTGTCGTGGCCGGACCTGACGGCCTGTGCGCGGGTAGTCCCTGACGAAAAGCACCCGAAACCGCCGATCGGCGGTGCTTTTCGTCAGGGACTACCCACCTCAGCGGTCGGCGACCGGCCGGCGGCCCGCGAGGGTCAGTCGCCCTCGGGCACCCAGACCTTCTTCGCGACCAGCAGGCCGTCGCCGACCGGCAGCAGTGCCGGGACGAGGCCGTCGGTCGCCTCGACGAGGGTGACCAGGTCGCGGATGGCGACGGTCTGCTCGTCGCGCTGCGCCGGGTCGGCGACGCGGTCGTGCCAGAGCGCGTTGTCGAAGGCCACCACGCCGCCGGGGCGCAGCAGTCGCAGCGCCTCGGTCAGGTAGGCGCCGTACTCGCGCTTGTCGCCGTCGGCGAAGACCAGGTCGTAGTGGCCGTCGGTGAGCCGGGGCAGCACGTCCAACGCCGCACCGGCGATCGTGCGGACCCGCTGCGGTGCGATCCCGTCGTCCTTGAAGCTCTCCCGCGCCAGGCGCTGGTGCTCGGTCTCCACGTCGACGGTGGTCAGTACGCCGTCGGCGCGCATGCCGCGCAGCAGCCAGAGCCCGGACACGCCGGTGCCGGTGCCGATCTCGACCACGGCGCGCGCCTCCAGGACGGCCGCCAGCAGGCGCAGGGCGGCGCCGGCGCCGTTGCCGACCGGGGCCACGCCGACCTCCTCGGCGCGGGCCCGGGCGGCGGCGATCACCTCGTCCTCGGCGACGTAGGTCTCGGCGTAGGTCCAGCTGCTCGCGTTGATCGGTGTCACGGCCACGGCCACAGCCTAGGGCTTGGCGGCAGTGGACCCCGTCACGCTCGGTGTGTCGGCGGGGGCAGGAACAAGCAGGAACAAGCAGTGAGGGCCGGTCGTTGGTCCTTTCACAGGGAAACCTCAGGTGCGGTGTCTAGCGTGAAGGAGCAGTCGGGGTTGGCACGATCGAAGCGGAGGGGGAGTTCGGCGATGACGCAGCAGGCGAGTCCGGACCAGGAGTGGACCGCGCCCGCGTGGCAGGAGATCGTCGAGCAGCACACCGACCGGGTCTACCGCCTCGCTTTCCGGCTCACCGGTGACCGGCACGACGCCGAGGACCTCACCCAGGAGGTCTTCGTGCGGGTGTTCCGCTCGCTGCACACCTACACCCCCGGCACGTTCGAGGGCTGGCTGCACCGGATCACCACCAACCTCTTCCTCGACCAGGCCCGCCGCAAGCAGCGGATCCGCTTCGACGCGCTCTCCGACGAGCGGGCCGCGCGGCTGACCAGCGCCACGGGCGTCCCGGACGACCTGTTCGCGGACCGGATGTTCGACGACGACGTGGAGAGCGCGCTGGCCGCGCTGCCGCCGGACTTCCGCGCCGCGGTCGTCCTCTGTGACATCGAGGGCCTCAGCTACGAGGAGATCGCGGAGATCATGGGTGCCAAGCTCGGCACCATCCGGTCCCGGATCCACCGCGGCCGTGCCCTGCTGCGCTCCGCGCTCGCGCACCGCGCGCCCGTCGACGGCCGCACCCGGTACGCCGGGCGCGGGTCCGAGCTCGTCCAGGGCGGCACCGCGTGATCGGTCACCTCGGCCCGCGGGTGAGCGCGCTGCTCGACGGGCAGATGACCCCCGCGGAGGCCGAGGACGCCTGGGCCCACGTCTACACCTGCCACGCCTGCCGCGACCTCGTGGAGCGCGAGGGCTGGGTCAAGACCCGCCTCGCCGGGCTCTGCGGCGACCCGGACGCGACCCCGTCGTCGCTGAAGGGCTCGCTGATGAGCCTGACGCCGGGCGAGGAGTTCCTCGCCGCGTCGGCGGCCGACGAGCACCGCCGCGGCGTGGCCGCCGGGATCGCACTGGTCGGCGGCGGCGCGCTGAGTGCCGCGATGCTGGGCGCCCTCGCCTTCGGCGCCCTCCCCGGCGGTGCCGCCGAGCGCCGCCCACCGGCCTCCCAGATCAACACGGTCAAGCCGACCGGCACCCCGTCCAGCCGCCCGGCGTCGCTGCAGGGTCCCCGGACGCCGGCGGCCGACGTACCGGTGTGGTTGCCCTTCCGCTGAGTCCGTCGGGGTCCCGGAGGTCGAGGGACGTGCCCGCCGTCGCGGCCCATCGGACATGATGTCCACCGTGACGGACGAGCAGCGCGACGACCCGACTCCCGAGCCGAACTCCGAGCCGACCCCCGAACCGAGCCAGGTTCGCGAGCGGGACCAGGAGACGGACCGGGAGACGGACCAGGCGTCGGACCAGGCGTCGGACCAGGCGCCGGACCAGGCGCCGGACGAGTCGGGCGAGGCCGCGAACGAGCCCGAGCCGGGTACGGCGCCGACCGGCGCGGGCCTGGACGAGACCGCGCCGCTCTCGGCCGTCGCCTCCCAGGGGTGGGCGCCGCCGGCGGCGGAGTCGCGCCCCCTCGGCCACGCGGACGCGCCGCCGCCCCCGCCGCCCGCCGCGGAGGTCCGCGTCGGGATGTCGTCGACGACGGCCAGCCGCGGCACCAGCGCGGCCGGCATGGTCGCGCGCAGGTGGGCGGTGGCGGCGTGGAGGTCGAAGCCGGGGCCGG
>NZ_JBEGDJ010000058.1:0-26554 GCF_040191335.1 Nocardioides sp. YIM 152588
GGCGGGGACGGCGGGGCCGGCGGGGCCGGCGGGGACCCCGGCCTGGTCGCGCTGGTCGCCGACCGCGCGCGCTACTCCGACGCCGGGGAGCTCGTCGCCGGCCTGACCCGGCGCGGCCTCGTCGCCGGCGGAGCGCTCACGCCCGCCGGCCGGGACCTGGTGTCGGGCCTGCAGCAGCGGATCGCCGTGCTCACGGCCCCGCTCTGGAGCGACCTGCCCGCGGACGACGTCGCCGCCACCGAGCGGATCCTGGGCACCGTGCAGGAGCGGGCGCGGGCGGTGCTGGCCGCCGTCTCCGGCTGAAGCTGCGGGGCCCCGCGTGGGCGGGGGCGCGGGAGTGGGGTCGTGTGCCTGAGGACCCGGAATAGCGATGTCTCAGGCACACGACCCGCCACCCAGGGACGTCAGGCACACGACCCGCCACCACCACCGCACACGCGCACCTGGACGCGGCGAGGCCGACGTAGGACGGTGGTGGGGAGCCCCGACGAGGAGGCGAGCGTGGACGAGAACGACGTCCGGGGGCGGACGTACAACTACCTGCGGCTGGCGATCGTTGCGGTGACCGGCGGGCTGTTCGCCTCGCTCGCCCTGGAGTGGACGACCGCGCGGTGCCTGCAGACCTCGATCAGCGCGTACTACTACACCCCCGTGCGGGCGGTGCTGGTCGGCGCGCTGGTGGCGATCGGCGTCGCGCTCGTCGCGATCTGGGGACGGAGCCCGGTCGACGACGCCTTCATGAACCTGGCCGGTCTGTTCGCGCCCGTCGTCGCCTTCGTGCCCACTGCGACGGCCAACCGGTGCAGCGTCGTCTCCGCGACCGGTGCCGAGATGGATGCCGGACCCTTGGACCTGGCGCGTCAGCCGGCGGCGGCCGTCGCCGCCGGTGCGCAGGAGGCGGTCGACAACAACATGTGGGCCTACTTCCTGGTCGTCGGGGCGAGCCTGGCGGTGATGGCCTGGCTGCGCCGCGGCGCGCTCGGCGACCTGCGCGAGGCGATGTCGCCCTCGTGCCCGCGCTTCCCCTACCTGCTCTCGTTCGCGCTCGCCATCCTCTTCTGGGTCGTCGGCGTGGGCGCGTACGTCGGGTGGCGGGACGGCTTCTACGCCCGGGCGCACGACGTCTCGGCGATCGCGCTGTTCCTGTCGATCATCGTGGTGGTCTTCGCGTGCGCCTACCTCCACGCGCGCTGGGGGACACCCCGGAACCCACGGCCCGACGGCTACTGGGACGGCCTCACCGACGAGCAGCGGAAGCGCGCGGTGCTGAGCGACCGCTACGCGCTCCTCGGCTACGCCATGGTCGGCACGGTCGTCCTCATCGGCGGGTACGAGCTGCTCGTCGGCTGGCGCTACTGGGTGCTCGCGCTGGAGGCGGCGCTGATCGCGCTCTTCCTCGTGTTCTGGGTGATGCAGACCGCCGACAACTGGTACGCCGACGAGCCGGCGCCCGCGGCGACCTAGCGCAAGCCCCAGACCCTCCGCCGGGGCCCCGCGCGCGGACCCGGCGACGGTGTCGTGACCGCCGTCCGCGACGATGGGCGCATGGCTCGCGTTCTCGATCTCACCAGCGACATCCCCGCCACCCCGGTGGCCCCGGACACGGTCCTCGACGGCACCCCGACGGCCGGCTCGCGGTCGCTCAGCGCCGTCTCCGGCGCCGAGGTCGGGGTCTGGGAGATCACCCCGGGCACGGTGACCGACGTCGAGGTCGACGAGGTCTTCGTCGTGCTGTCGGGATCGGGCTCCGTGACCTTCGAGGACGGCGAGCGGATCGACCTCGCCCCCGGTGTGGCGGTGCGCCTCGCCGCGGGGGACAGGACCACCTGGGTGATCCGCGAGACCCTGCGCAAGGTCTACGTGGCCTGATCCGCCCGGCCGCTGCGGGCCGGGCGCGCGCGGCTCACTCCTCGAGCGAGGCCAGCGCCTCCGCGCGGGTCTCGTGCACGCGCAGCGCCTGCAGCAGCCCGGTGATCGACAGCAGCCGGTGGGCCGTGCCGGGCGGGCACACGACCGCGAAGGGCGTGCGCAGCACGCGGGCCTTCTTGTGGGTTCGGACGAGCACGCCGAGCCCCGAGGAGTCGATGAAGTCGAGGGGCGTCAGGTCCACCACGAGCGCCGTGGCGCCGTCGATGAGCGGTCGCTCGATGGCGGCGCGGGCGGCGCCCGCGGACATCAGGTCCAACTCGCCGCTGAGCGTCACCACCGTGGCCGCGTCGCGGTCGTCGGTGGTGATGGTGAGTCCCTCAGCCGCGAGGTCCTCGGTGCTGCCGGTCATGTCTTCTCCTCCGGACGGTTGAGTAGCCTCCTACCCATCCGCGGCGGGTTCACACCAGCGATCAGGTGCGTTCTGGCGCGAGGTAGGCGCGCAGCATCGTCGTCAGCTCGTCGAGCAGTGCCCGGTCGCCCCGCGCGTCGGCCGCGAACGCCTCGTGCATCGCGCCGTCCGCGGCGAAGAAGACCGTCCGCGCCACCAGGTCCGGCGCATCGGCTTCGACGAGCCCGACGACCGTCAGCAGCCGGTGGACCTTCGCGACCATCCGCTCCTTGTGTGCCCGGGCCCGGTCGAGGTGGGCCAGCGTCTGCAGGGTGGCCCGCAGCGCCCGGGTGCCCGCCTGTTCCCGGTAGACCCGGGCGACGGCGTCGAGGACCGTGCCGACCGGGTCCTCGGGCGGTCCCGCGGCGGCTGCGGCGATCAGCTCGTCCAACCGCGCCTCGTGCCGTGCGTGGTAGACCGCGGACAGTGCCGTCACTACCGCCTCGCGGTCGGGCAGGTACTGGTAGAGCGCGCCGACCGACACCCCGGCCTCGTCGGCGACCCGGGGGAGCGTGACGGCATCGACGCCCTCCCGGGCGAGCAGTGCGTGGGCGGCCGCGATGGCCCGCTCCACCTTCTGCTGGGAGCGCGCCTGTGTCGGGACCCGGCGCAGTGCCGTCGCGAGGGCGGCGCTGTCGGTCTGGGTGGTGGTCACGAGATCTCGAATCAAAGTTGACTTTGGTTTGTTGTCTGACCACGATAACAGCCATGAGTGACCGGGATCACGCACGCGCGGCCGTGGCGACGGCCAGCCGGCGGCTCGCCCAGGAGGGCCTCCTGATCGGCACCGCGGGGAATGTCAGCCTGCTCTTCGACGGCCCGACCGGGCCGGAGGTGGCCGTCACCGCGACCGGCGTCGTCCTGGGCGAGGCCACGGCGCGGGAGGTGAGCGTTGTCGCGCTCGGCGGCGAGCACCTCGACGGGGACCTGGCGGTGACGTCGGAGATCGACCTCCACCTCGGGGTGCTGCGGGACCGTGGCGGAGCGGTGGTGCACACGCACTCCGTCGTCGCGACCTCGCTCTCCCTCGTCCTCGACGAGCTGCCGTGCGTGCACTACCAGCAGCTCGCGCTGGGCGGCGCCGTCCGCGTGGCCCCGTTCGCCGTGTTCGGCTCCGCCGAACTGGCCGAGGCCGTCCGGGTCGCCCTCGAGGGGCGCCAGGCCGCGATCCTCGCCCACCACGGCACCGTCGCGCTCGGCCGCGACCTCGACCGGGCGATCGAGAACGCGCTGCTGCTGGAGTGGGCGGCCGACCTCTACTGGCGTGCCGCCGCCGTCGGCAGCGGCCGACCGCCCCGGACCCTCAGCGAGGACCAGCAGGTGGCCGTGATCGAGGCCGCGCTGGCGCGTGGCTACGGGACGACCCGGGAGGCGGGCCGGTGACCACCGACGTCCTGGGCGAGCCGCTGGCGACGGGACGCAGCGCGCTCGTCTACGCGTGGCCCGACCACCCGGACCGGGTGGTGAAGGTCTTCCCGCCGGCCTATCCCGACGCCCTGGTGGACGCCGAGCTGGCGGCGAGCACCGAGGCGGCGCGGCTGGTGGCCAACGTGCTGCCGTGCCACGGTCGGGTCCAGGTCGACGGTCTGAGGGGGCTGGTCTTCGACCGCCTCCACGGCGACTCGCTCACCCGTCAGGCCGAGCGCAACCCGCTGAGGGTGCGGTCCGGCGCCCGCGTCCTGGCCCGTGAGCACGCCACGCTGCACGACGTGGCGACCGAGCGGTTCCAGGAGGTCCGCGCCGCCGCCGTCGCGGCGCTCGACTCCGCTCCGATGGAGTTCCTCAGCCCTGAGCAGCGCGCCGCCGCGGCGGCGATGATCGTCGCACTGCCCGCGGGGGACCGGCTGCTGCACATGGACTTCCACACCGAGAACGTCTTCGCGCACGGCGCCGGGCACGTCGTCATCGACTGGCAGACCACCCTGCGCGGCAGCCCCGCCGCCGACGTCGCCGCGACCGTCCTGCTGCTCCGCGACGCCGAGCTGTGGCCTGGTACGCCGTGGCTCAAGCGCGTGCTCGTGGGCTTCGTGCGCCGTACGGTGCTCGACGCGTACCTCGGTGAGTACAGGCGACGCACCGGCATGACCATGGCCGAGATCGACGCGTGGCGGGTCCCGGCGCTGGTGCTGCGGATAGCGCTGCTGGACATCGACTCCGAGCGGGACCGGTTCCGCTCGGAGCTCCTCGCACTGATCGGTGCCCGCTGATGGCCGACCACCGCGGTCCCGTGCCGTTCACCATCGGCCGCTTCACCGAGTCGCCCACGGGACCGGCCCCGGTCGACCTGCTCGTCGTCGGCGGCGGCATCACCGGCGCGGCCGTCGCCTACCAGGCGGCCGTCTCCGGGCTGCGCGTCGCGCTCGTCGAGGCCGACGACTTCGGCGGCGCGACCTCGGCGGCCACCGGCAAGCTGATCCACGGTGGGTTGCGCTACCTCAAGCGATTCGAGGTCGGGCTGGTCCGCGAGTCGCTGCGCGAGCGCCGCGTGATGAGCAACATCGCGCCGAACCTGATCGACACCTACCCGACGGTGCTCCCCGACGCCGACCTGGTGATGCGCGCCGGCCTGACGGCGTACGACGCCCTCTCGTTCGACCGCAACCGGGTGCTCGACCCCGCCAAGCGGATCCCGCGCCACCGACGCCACGGCGAGGGTGGGCTGCTCTACCACGACTGCCTGATGATCAGCCCCGAGCGGCTCACGCTGGCGTTCGTACGCTCGGCGGCCGCCGCGGGCGCGCTGGTGGCCAACCATGCCCGGGCCGGGGAGCTGCTCACCGATGGCGGCCGCGTGGTGGGCGCACGGGTCCTCGACCGCCTGAGCGGGCACGTCCACGACATCCGTGCGGGCGTCGTCCTCAACGCCACCGGCCCCTGGGCGTTCGACACCCTGGCCACGACGCCCCTCACCAAGGGCAGCGCGGGCGAGGCGCCGACGGTGCGCTCCGAGGGCATCTACCTGATCACCCGCCGCCTGACCGATGTGATGACCCTCCACGTCACCCCGCACGGGCACTTCTCCTCCGCGCCCTGGCGCGGCCACAGCATGATCGGCCCGACCGAGCGGGCCTACCGCGGAGCGGCGTCGGACTGGCGCCTGACCACCGAGGGCGTCGAGGAGTTCCTGGCCGTCGTCAACGGCTCCGGCCTGGTGCCGGTCCGCCTCGGCCTCGACGACGTGCTGCACGCGTACGGGGGCCTCCGCCCGCTCACCGAGGAGGCTGGTGAGGACACCTACCACGCCTCCCGGGGGGCGGAGGTGATCGACCACGAGGACGCCGAGCACGGTCGCATCGCGGGGCTGATCACGGCCGCGGGCGGCAAGTACACGACCAGCCGCGCGTTCGCCGAGCACGTGCTGCCGATGGTGGCCCGGAAGCTGGGCCGCCGGCTACCGAGGGTGCGGACCGACGCCGTCGGCCTGCACGGGTGCACGACCGGGCCGATCGAGGAGTACGTCGCCGCCAGCACCGCCCGCAACCCCGACTTCTCCCCGGAGACCGTCCGCCACCTCGCCCGCCACCACGGCACCGAGCACGACGCGGTGCTGGCCCTGGCCCGTACCGACGCCGCCCTCGGCGGTCCGCTCGACGCGGACGGCGAGATCCTCGCCCAGGCGGTGGTCGCCGCGCGGCACGAGTCCGCGCGGACGCTCGCCGACGTGCTGCTGCGCCGCACCGGCCTGGGCACGCTCGGCCACCCCGGCCTCGACGTCCTCGAGCTCGTCGCCGAGGTCGTGGGTGTCGAGCTCGGGTGGGACGACGCGCGGCGCGACGCCGAGGTGCGTGACGTCCACGCGCGGCTCACGCTGCCCTGGCAGCGCTGAAGGCGGTGCCGAAGGTCCCTTCCCCGGTCCCGCGCCCCGGCGGCATGATCGGCTGACGGACAGGAGGCCGGCGCGGCGGCGGGCCGGGGCACGGGATGGGCGACCAGGGCACCAGGGCGGGGACCGCTGCGGCGGTGGCCGGCTCGTCGACCGTCCTGTTGACGCTGGCGTCGGCGCAGTTCCTGATGACCCTCGACAGCTCGGTCATGAACGTCTCGATCGCGACCGTCGCCGAGGACGTGGGCACCGACGTGACCGGCGTCCAGACCGCGATCACCCTCTACACGCTGGTGATGGCGTCGCTGATGATCACCGGCGGCCGGATCGGCCAGAAGATCGGCCGCAAGCGCGCGTTCGTGCTGGGCTGCCTGGTCTACGGCGTCGGGTCGGCGACCACCGCGCTGGCCCCCAACCTCTTCGTCCTCCTGATCGGCTGGTCCATCCTCGAGGGGGTCGGCGCGGCGCTGATCATGCCCGCGGTGGTGGCGCTGGTCGCCTCCAACTTCGGCGCCGCGGAGCGGCCCCGCGCCTACGGGCTGGTGGCGGCCGCCGGCGCGATCGCCGTCGCCGCGGGCCCGCTGATCGGCGGCCTGCTGACGACGTACGCGTCCTGGCGCTGGGTCTTCGTCGGCGAGGTCGTGATCGTCCTCGGCATCCTGCTGCTGACCGGCCGGATGGCCGAGAACCCGGCGGAGCCGGGGCGGCTGGACCTGGTCGGCACGGTGCTCTCCGCGACCGGCCTGGCGCTCGTCGTGCTGGGGATCCTCCGCTCCGGCTCGTGGGGCCTCATCCTCGCCAAGCCGGAGGCGCCGACCTGGATCGGCCTCTCCCCGGTGATCTGGCTGGTGCTCGGCGGCGGCCTGGTGCTGGGCGGGTTCCTCTCCTGGGAGCGGCGCCGGATCGCGGGCGGACTGCCCGTGCTGCTGGACCCCGACCTGCTCGGGATCCCCCGGCTGCGGGGCGGGCTGACGTCGTTCTTCTTCCAGTACCTGCTCCAGGCGGGCCTCTTCTTCTGCGTGCCGCTCTTCCTCTCGGTCGCGCTCGGGCTCTCCGCCGTCGAGACCGGTGTGCGGATCATGCCGCTGTCCCTGACGCTGCTCCTCGGCGCGGTGGGCATCCCGAGGTTCTTCCCCGATGCCTCGCCCCGGCGGGTGGTGCGACTCGGGTTCGCCGCCCTGCTGGCCGGGATCGTGGTGCTGATGGGCGCCCTGGAGTTCGGCGCCGGGCCGGAGGTCGTCACCGGGCCGCTCCTGCTCGCGGGCCTGGGCATCGGTGCGCTCGCCTCGCAGCTCGGCGCGGTCACCGTCTCCGCGGTGCCGGACGAGCAGAGCGGCGAGGTCGGCGGGCTGCAGAACACGCTGACCAACCTCGGCGCGTCGATCGGTACGGCGCTGGCCGGCGCCGTGCTCGTCGGCGCGCTGACCTCCTCGTTCCTGACCGGCATCCAGGAGAACGACGCCGTGCCCGCGGACCTCGCCTCCCAGGCGGAGGTCGATCTTGCCGGCGGCATCTCGTTCATCCCCGACGACGCGCTGGCCGGGGCGCTCGACGACGCCGGCGTGACCGGTTCGACGGCCGACGCGATCATCGACGAGAACGCCGCCTCCCGGCTCGACGGGCTGCGCAACGCGCTCGGCGTGCTCGCCCTGCTGGCCCTGCTCGCGCTCTTCTCCACCGGCCGCCTGCCGACGCGGCAGCCGGGCTCACCGGCGTTGCGCGACGTCCCCTAGGTTGGGCCCGTGGGACGCGGGCAACGGATGCTGGTCGAGGCGGAGCGGTGGTGGGACCGGCGGCGCCGCAGCCGGCGCGCCGACCAGCCACCCGCCCGGTTCCGGATCGAGACCTACCTCGGGCACGGATCGGCGGCCGGGGTCGTGGTCCGCGGCCGCGTCCTCGACAACCCACCGCCGTCGCCCGCGCTGGAGGGGGAGAGCATCGGCGCCGCGATCCGGCGCAGCGTCGGCCAGTTCCTCACCGACGAGCTGCCCGGCGTGCCGCTGCGGATCCGTGTGGGCGACGCGGAGGTCGAGGCGGTCAGCGACGACGAGGGCTACTTCCGAGCGGACCTGGCGCCGGGGCCGCCGGACGGTTCCTGGACCGGCCCGTGGGTCGAGGGGTGGGTGGAGCTCGCGGAGCCGTACCGCGGCCTGGAGCCCGGCGACCGCACGCCCCTGATGGTGCGCATCCCCGGACCGGCCGCCCGGTTCGGGGTGATCTCCGACGTCGACGACACCATCCTCGAGACGGGCGTGCAGCGGGTCGGCCGGATGCTGCGCAACACGCTGACCGGGTCCGCGCTGACCCGCACGCCGTTCCCGGGCGCCGCCGAGCTCTACCGCGACCTCGAGGACGGCGCGAACCCGTTCTTCTACGTCTCCTCCAGCCCGTGGAACCTGCACTCCTTCCTGGTGGCGTTCCTGGAGCACCGGGGCTTCCCGCTCGGCCCGCTGCTGCTGCGCGACCTGATCGGCACCGCGGCCGGCCGGGCGCCCAAGCGGGACCGGATCGACGAGGTCCTGGCCCGCCACCCGGGCCTGCCGTTCGTGCTGATCGGCGACTCCGGCGAGAAGGACCCGGCGATCTACGCCGACACCGTCCGCCGCCACCCGGGCCGCATCCGCGCGGTCTACATCCGCGAGGTGCGGCTCGACCCGGGGGACGGCCGCGTCGAGGCGGCGACGGACGGCTGGGACGAGGACGTCCCGTTCGTGCTCGCCGCCGACAGCGACGCGGTACGCCGGCACGCGGCCTCCATCGGCCTGCTGGCCGGGCGGGCCTGACCGCCCGCCGCCAGAGAATGTGGGCTGCGTCACTCTGTCCCGCTCGCGCGGCGTACAGTCGGACGATGGTCCGCGTGCTCGCCATCGCCGACGAGGAGGCGCCCAACCTGCATGCCCAGGCGCTGCGGGACCTGGCGCCCGACCTCGTCCTCTCCGCCGGCGACCTGACCTGGGACTACGTGGAGTACGTGGCCTCGGCCGTGGACGCGCCGGTGGCGTTCGTGCCCGGCAACCACGAGCCGGCGATCCCGCGGGTGAAGCAGGCCCGCAACGGCACCTACGTGTGCGACGGCATCGTCTGCGACGCGCCGCGCCCGCACGGCGCGCTCAACGCCGACCGCACGGTGCTCGAGCTCGCCGGACTGCGGATCGCCGGCCTCGGCGGCTGCGTGCGCTACCGCGAGGGACCGCACCAGTACACCCAGCACCAGTACCGGCGCCTCGCCCGCCGGCTGGCCCGCCGCGCGCGGCGCGCGGGCCCCGTCGACGTACTGCTCACCCACGCGCCGCCGTTCGGTCTCGGCGACGGCGACGACCGGCCGCACGTGGGCATCGAGGCGCTCCGCGACGCGATCGAGATCCTCTCCCCGACGTGGCACCTGCACGGCCACATCCATCCCTACGGGCATGCCCAGCCGGACCGCCGGCTCGGCGCCACCACGATCGGCAACGTGATCCCGTGGCGGATGTTCGAGATCGAGCCGCGCCAGGCGGCCGGTCGTGCGCGCGCGGGCAGAATGGTCGAGTGATGAGGGACAGCGGATTCCCCCGCGCCGACGCCGAGAGCGACTTCCTGCGGGCCCGCCGCCAGGCCAGCCTCTCCGCGCTCGCGCACCGGCTGCGCGGCGACGCCGACGACAGCGGGGAGACGCTGTCGTTCTCCGAGGTGGTCGAGGCGCTGGGCAGGCGCGGCGCGCGCCACGTCGGCCTGCGGGAGATCCCGCTGGACGCGATCGTCGGCTCCGTGGACAAGGTGCGCGACTTCGACCGTCGCTTCCGGCCGACCTCGAACCGCAGCCGCGAGCGCTGGGAGCGGATGGCCCTCAAGGCGCGCACCGGCACCTCGTTCCCGCCGATCGACGTCTACCAGCTCGGCGACCTGTACTTCGTCCGCGACGGCCATCACCGCGTGTCGGTGGCGCGGGCGCTGGGTGGCGCCGCGATCGAGGCGGACGTGACCGAGGTCCAGACGGTGATCTCGACCGAGGGGATCGGCGGCAAGCGCGACCTGGACGGCAAGAACTGGGGCCTGCGCTTCCTGCAGCGGGTGCCGCTGACCGGGCGGCGACGGGCGGAGATCAACTGCAGCGACCCGACCGACTACCACCGGCTCGCCGAGATGATCGAGGCCTGGGCGTGCCGCCTCATGCACCGCGAGGGCGCCTACTTCGACAAGCCGACGATGGCGCGGCGCTGGTTCGACGAGGAGTACACGCAGGTGCTGGAGCTGGTCGACGAGGCGGGCGTGCGCGGGAGCGACGAGACCGGCGCCGACGCCTACATCCGCGTCTCCCACGAGCGCTACCGGCTCATCCGCGAGCACGAGTGGAGCCGCGAGGTGATGCAGCTGGTCGCGGAGAGGGGCAGGCCCCGCCGCCGGTGACCGGCGGCGGGGCCTGCGCCCCCTGTCGTCCCTGTCGCCCTACGTGGCCGCGTGCGCCCCGGCCTTCTCGACGGTCAGGTTGGCTCCGGAGCTGGCGTCGAAGACGTGCATCTTCTCGGTGTCGACCGCCAGCGAGGCCTCGGCGCCCTCCGCGACCTGCGACGCCGCGTCGAGGCGGGCGGTCACCTGGATGCCGTCGCCGTGCATCTCCTGCCCGGCGTCCTTGGCGAGCTCGTCGAGGTCGCTGGCATGCGCCTCGGTGCCGCGGACGTTGAAGTAGGCGTAGATGTCGGAGCCCATCGACTCGACGACGTCGATGTCGACCTTGAAGGTCGGCTTGCCGCCGCCGCCGCCGAGGTCGGCGTCCTCGAAGTGCTCGGGACGGAGCCCGATGATGACGTCGCGCCCCTTCGAGCCCTCGACCGCGCGGCGCACCCGGTCGGGCATCGGGATCTTGCCCAGCCCGCAGTCGAGGCTGTCGCCCGCGATCGTCGCGGGCAGGAAGTTCATCGACGGGGAGCCGATGAAGCCGGCGACGAAGAGGTTCGCGGGCCGCTGGTAGAGCTCGGTCGGCGAGCCGACCTGCTGGACCACGCCGCCGCGCATCACCACGACACGGTCGCCGAGCGTCATCGCCTCCGTCTGGTCGTGGGTCACGTAGAGGGTCGTGGTGCCGAGGGTCTTCTGGATCCGCGACACCTGGGTCCGCATCTGCACGCGCAGCTTCGCGTCGAGGTTCGACAGCGGCTCGTCCATCAGGAACGCCTTCGGACTGCGCACGATGGCGCGGCCCATCGCCACCCGCTGCCGCTGGCCACCGGAGAGGTTGGCGGGCTTCCGGTCGAGGTGGGCGTTGAGCTCCAGCAGGCTCGCGGCCTCGTCGACCTTCTGGCCGATCGTCGCCTTGTCGACGCCGGCGAGCACGAGCGGGAACGCCATGTTCTCCCGCACGGTCATGTGCGGGTAGAGGGCGTAGGACTGGAAGACCATCGCGATGTCGCGGTCCTTGGGCGCCTTGTCGTTGACGACGGTGCCGTCGATCTTGAGCTCTCCGGAGGTGATGTCCTCCAGGCCGGCGACCATGTTGAGGGTGGTCGACTTCCCGCACCCGGACGGGCCGACCAGGATGATGAACTCGCCGTCCTCGATCTCCAGGTTGAAGTCGTCGACGGCCAGTGCCCCGTCGGGATAGCGCTTGACGACGTGGTCCAAGACGATTCCTGCCACGAGGTGCTCCTTTCCTGGGGCCAGGGCGTCAGCCCTTGACCGCTCCCGACGTGAGCCCAGCGACGATCCGGCGCTGGAAGAACAGGACGAAGATGACGATGGGGATGGTGATGACGACCGCGGCCGCGGCGATCGCGGCGGTCGGCTTCTCGAAGGTGGTCGCGCCGGTGAAGTAGGACATCGCCGCCGGCACGGTGCGGGCGTTGTTGGTGGAGGTCAGCGAGATGGCGAACAGGAAGTCGTTCCAGCAGGCGATGAAGGCGAGGATCGCCGTGGTGAACACCCCGGGCATGGCCAGCGGCGCGATCACCTTGCGGAACGCCTGGTACGGCGTCGCGCCGTCCATCTTCGCGGCCTTCTCCAGCTCCCAGGGGATCTCCCGGAAGAACGCCGACAGCGTGTAGATCGCCAGCGGCAGCGCGAAGGTGACGTAGGGGATGATCAGGCCGAGCCAGGTGTCGAAGATCCCGATCGCGGTCTCGATCTTGAACAGCGGGGTGACCAGGGCGATCTGCGGGAACATCGAGACCAGCAGCGCGGTGGCCACGATCGTCCTCTTGCCGGGGAACTCGAGCCGGGCGATGGCGTAGGCGGCCATGGTGCCCAGCACCAGCGCGATGAACGTCGAGATGAGGCAGATGCCGATGGAGTTGATCAGCGCCCGGATGAAGTCGTCGTTCTGGAAGATCGTCGAGTAGGCCTCGCCCGTCGGGTTCCGCGGCAGGTAGTTGCCGTCGTTGAGGGTGTCGTCACCCTTGAGGGAGAGCGAGATGATCCAGACGACGGGGATGAACGCGTAGAGCAGGACGACCAGGTCCGCGGCGGCCCAGCCGAACTTCTTGCCCGTGGTCTCCGTTGCGGCGGTCATCGTGCCTCTCCTTGTCCCGGCGCCGCCGCGCCGAAGAGCTTGACGAACAGGAACGCGATGATGGCGGTGGTGAGGAAGATGAGCACCGCCATCGTGGATCCGATGCCGAGGTTGAGCCCCCGTATCAGGTTGTTGTAGGCGATGATCGAGACCGATGAGGTGTCGTTCGCGCCGTTGGTCAGCACGTAGATGTTGTCGAAGATGCGGAACGCGTCGAGCGTGCGGAAGAGCAGTGCGACGAGGATCGAGGGCTTGATCAGCGGCACCGTGATCCGCCAGAACCGCTGCCAGGCGTTGGCCCCGTCCATCGAGGCCGCCTTGAGCAGGTCCTCGGGGACGAGCGCGAGGCCGGCCATCAGCAGCAGCGCCATGAACGGCACCGTCTTCCAGACCTCGGCCAGGACGATGATCCACAGCGAGGGCCAACGTTCGGTGAGTGGTGCGCTGTCGCCGGCCAGCCAGCCGATGCCCTGGGTCCAGGCGAACCGCCAGGAGAACGCGGCCACCACGGTCACGATGCCGTAGGGGACCAGTGCCGAGGTGCGGACGATGCCGCGGCCGATCAGTGTGCGATGCATGACCACGGCCAGCGCCATGCCGAACGCGAGCTCGAGCGTGGCACCGACGATGGTCAGGAACATCGTCACGCCGAAGGCCTGCCACCAGATGCTGCTGCTGAGCACGGTGACGTAGTTGTCGAACCAGATGAACTCGTTGGCGTCGGGCGTTCGCAGGTCCGCCCGGAAGAACGAGAGGTAGATGGCGTAGAGGATCGGGTAGGCGGCCACGGCGAGCATCACGATGACCGCCGGCGCGACCAGCATCATCCCGAGACGCGCCTCGTCCCGCTTCCCCTCGCTGGCCCGCCGCTTGGCGGTCTTGATGTCGGCCTCGGCCTCGGTGGTGGTGCTCACGGCAGGATCCCCTTCCCGTCGATCGCGTCCTGGATGGAGCTCTCGAGGTCGTCGGCCGTCTGCTGGGGGTCGATCGAGGTCGGCGGCGAGAGCGTGGTGGAGACGATGGTCGAGATGTTCTGGTAGAGCGGCGTCACCGGTCGCGGCACCGCGGTCTCCAGCTCGTCCAGCATCACCTCGTACATCGGGTAGGCGTCCTGGAACTCCGGCTCCTCGTAGACGCTCGGTGCCACCGGCGGGTCACCGGACTCCAGCGCGGTCTGCAGCTGGTGCTCGGGGGAGCGCAGGCACATCGCGGCGTCGTAGGTCTCGTCGGGGTGCTTGCTGTACTCGCTGATCGCGTAGTTCATCCCGCCGAGCGTGGCCCGGGCATCCTGGCCGCCCTCGAACTCGGGGAGGCGTGCGAAGCCGAGGTCCTTGGCGATCTCCGGGTCGGCCTGCCGCATCGCCGACAGGACGTAGGGCCAGTTCACGATGAAGGCCGCCTCGCCGTTCTGCATCTGGGCGAAGACCTCGGGCTCCTGGCTGTTCCCCAGGGACTTGCTGGCCAGGTCGCTGGTCGCGAAGTTGCTGAGGATGTCCAGCGCCTCCACGGTCTTGTCGTCGACGGTCGGCGCGCTGCTGTCCTCGTTGACGAGGGTGCCGCCGAGCGAGGCGAGGATCGTGTTGAAGACGACCACGTAGCCCTCGTACTGCGCCGCGGTCATGCCGATGATGTGCGGCTTCCCCTCATCGGCGAGCTTCTGAGCCTGCTCGACCACCTGCTCCCACGTCGTCGGTGCCTCCGGTACGAGCGACTTGCGGTACCAGAGGATCTGGACGTTGGTGTGCTTCGGGATGCCGTAGAGCTTGTCGTCCCACGTGGCGGTGTCGATGGTCGGCTGCAGCGTGTCCTCGGTGGCCGCGGCCGCCTGGTCGCCGGTGATCTCACGGATCCACCCGGCCTCGGCGAACTCGGCCGTCCAGGTGACGTCCATGCCGAGCAGGTCCATGCTGTCGTCCTGGGCGGCGAGGCGGCGGACCATCTGCTCGCGCTGGCCGTCGGCGTCGCTGGGCAGCAGGTTGCCGACGATCTCGTACTCGCCGCCCGCCTGCTCGTTGCAGTCGGCGATGATCTTGTCGAAGCCGGCGGCAGAGGCGCCGCCGTAGAGGTTGATCACGGGTACGCCGTTGTCGTCGCCGCCGCACGCGGCGAGTCCGCCGAGTGCGAAGGCTGCGATGCCGAGGGCTGCGTAGGCCTTCCGTCTCGCTTCGTGACCGGGGTGTCGCATCAGGTGGTGCCTCCTCCGAATCGAATCGGCCGGGCATGTGATGGTCGTCACATCTGATTCGAACGTAGGCCCTACACGGACTAGACCGCAACAGGCCACTCCGACTTTGCGAAGTCGTTACCCGCCGGAGGTTGCGCCGTCGGGGAAGGTCGGATTCAGCGGATCCAGGCGGCCGCGTCCACGGGCAGGAGGCCGTCGACCGGAGCGGCGCTGGCGACGAGCAGATCGCCCGCCGGCAGCGGGATCGGGGCGGCGCCGAGGTTGGCCACCACCCGCACCGGACCGCCGTCCGGCGTACCGATCTCGAAGGCCAGCACGTCCTCGCCGAGGTCGAGCCACGTGAGGTCACCGAGCCCGATCCCGAGGTCGCGGCGGACCCGGAGGAGCGCGCGGTAGAGCTCCAGCGTCGAGCCCTCCACCCCGGCCTGGCGGTCGACGGCGAGCTCGCCGTAGGCCGCGGGCTGGGGCAGCCAGGCGTTGTCCGCCGGCCCGAACCCGTACGACGGCGCGTCGGCCTCCCACGGCACCGGGACCCGGCACCCGTCGCGGCCCCGGTCGGCACCGCCCGAGCGCAGCCAGTGCGGGCACTGCCGGACCTCGTCGGCCAGCTCGGTCGCCTCGGGCAGGCCGAGCTCCTCGCCCTGGTAGAGGTAGGCGGAGCCGGGCAGCGCCAGCATCACGGTGGTGGCCGCGCGGGCGCGCCGCAGCCCGGCCTCGGCGTCCGGCTGCGGGTCGCCGGGGCCGATGCCGCCCATGTGCAGCGGGCCGGGCACGGGGGCGAACCCGAGCCGGGAGGCGTGCCGCACCACGTCGTGGTTGGAGAGCACCCACGTCTGCGGGGCGCCCACCTCGGCGACGGCGGCCAGCGACGCGGTGATCTCCTCGCGCAGCTCGTCCGCGATCCACGGGGCGGTCAGGAAGCCGAAGTTGAAGGTCTGGTGCAGCTCGTCGGCGCGGACGTAGTGGGCCAGCGCCTCGGTCGGCCACACCCACGCCTCGCCGCACAGGATGCGGTCGGCGTCCTCGCCCGGGACGGCGTAGGAGTCGGTGACCGAGCGCCAGCGCCGGTAGATGTCGTGGACGCCGGGCTGGTCCCACATCGGCAGCGCGCCGGTGCGCTCGGTGCGCAGCGCGGCGGCGTCCGGCGGCACGTCCGGCAGGCCGGGCACCTTGACCAGCCCGTGCGCGACGTCGATCCGGAAGCCGTCCACGCCCCGGTCCAGCCAGAACCGGATCACCGACTCCATCTCGTCGGCCACCTCGGGGTTGGTCCAGTCGAAGTCGGGCTGGGTGACGTCGAACAGGTGCAGGTACCACTGGCCGGGCCGCCCGTCGGCCTCGGTGACCCGGGTCCAGGCCGGGCCGCCGAAGTTGCTCAGCCAGTTGTTCGGCGGCAGCTCGCCGTCCGCCCCGCCGCCGTCCCGGAAGACGTACCGGGCGCGGGCCGGGCTGCCCGGCGGCGAGGCGAGCGCCTCGACGAACCACGGGTGCTCGCTCGAGGAGTGGTTGGGCACCAGGTCGAAGAGCACCCGCAGCCCGAGCTCGTGCGCGCGCTCCAGCAGCGCGTCGGCGTCGGCCAGCGTCCCGAAGCGCGGGTCGACGTCCCGGTAGTCGGCCACGTCGTACCCGGCGTCGTTCTGCGGGGAGGTGTAGAACGGCGAGAGCCACACGGCGTCGGCACCGAGGTCGGCGACGTGGGCGAGCCGCGCCGTGATCCCCGGCAGGTCGCCGAGCCCGTCGCCGTCGGCGTCCGCCCAGGACCGTGGGTAGATCTGGTAGATCACTGCGTCCCGCCACCACTGCCGCTGGTGGTTCCCGGCCGGCTGCTCTGCCATGCGTCGCCTCCCTGCTCCGCGGTTCCGGCCTCGATCATGTCGAAGCTCGGTGGTCCCGTCGAGGGCGAGCGGGGCGCCGGGGTCCAGACCGGTGAACCGCTCCGCCGCGAGGGGCTGGACCCGCGGCCGGGTCGCCGTATCGTGGTCCCCATGAGCGGCGCGGCGGCGGCGGGCACCGACGCTGCGGGCCTGTCCACGCTCCGCGCCGACCGGGTGGCGATCGCGCCGATGGCGATCGCCGGCGGCATCTGGGGCTTCATGTACGTCTTCGCCGGCGTCCCCGGCGCGGCGCTCTGGCCGTGGTCCTACACGCTGCTCGCGATCGCCAACTTCTGGGCGTTCTCACGTCTCGGGTGGACGCTGGCGCTGGACCTGCAGCTGCTGCTCAGCCTGCTCATCCCGTGGCTGCTGATGCTCGACCTGGGCGGCTTCCAGGCCTCCGGCGCCGTGATGCTGTGGTCGCTGATCGCCCCGATCGCGGCGCTGCTCGCCCACGGCGCGCGGCGGGCGGCCGCCTGGTTCGTCGCCTACGCCGTGCTGGCGCTGGCCGCGGCGCTGCTCGAGGGGCGGCTGGACGCGGTCGACATGGGTCCGCACTGGGTCGCCACGTTCTTCTTCATGGACATCGTGGGGGTCACGCTGGTCGCCTGGCTGGTCACCGTCCGCTACTCCCGCCAGGTGGAGGGGCTGGTGGAGTCCGAGCGCGAGGCCCGGCGCGAGGCCGAGGGCGCGACCCGGGCCAAGAGCGAGTTCCTGGCCAACATGAGCCACGAGATCCGCACCCCGATGAACGCCGTGATCGGGATGAGCAGCCTGCTGGCCACGACCGACCTGGACGGCGAGCAGGCGGAGTACCTGGCCTCGGTGCGCAACAGCGCGGAGGTCCTGCTGGCGACGATCAACGACGTCCTCGACTTCTCCAAGGTCGAGGTCGGCCGGCTGGAGATCGAGCGCGGCCCCACCGACCTCCGCCAGGTCGTCGAGTCGAGCCTCGACGTGGTGGCGCCGCTGGCGGCGCAGAAGCGGCTGAACCTGGTGTACGACGTCGCGCCCGACGCCCCCGACCGCATCCTCACCGACGGGCACCGCCTCGGTCAGGTGCTGGTGAACCTGCTCTCCAACGCGGTCAAGTTCACCGAGTCCGGCGAGGTCTGCCTGGTCGCCGTCGCCGAGCCCGGGGACCGCCTCCGCTTCTCCGTCCACGACACCGGGATCGGCATCCCGGACGACGCCGCCGCCCTGCTGTTCGACTCCTTCACCCAGGTGGACGCCTCCACGAGCCGCCGCTTCGGCGGGACCGGCCTCGGGCTGGCGATCAGCCAGCGCATCGTCGGCCTGCTCGGCGGCACGATCTCCGTCGACAGCGAGGTCGGAGTCGGCTCCACCTTCTCCTTCACCATCCCGGCCGCGCCGGTGTCCTCGGGCGCGGAACGGTCCCTCCAGGAGCCGCTGGCCGGGCGGCGCGCCGTGGTCGACGTCGTGCACCCCGTCGACCGGCGGCTCGTGGAGGGACTGCTCCGCTCGTGGGGGATGGAACCGGTGGCGGCGGGCGCCGCGGACGCCTCCGCCGACGTCGTGGTGGCCGACGACGGCGGACGGACACCCGCCGCCACGGGGGTGCCGGCGGTGCTGCTGACGCGGCTGGGGGCGGAGCCGCCGGACGCCGGCTCCGCCGCGGCGACGGTGACGAAGCCGGTCCGGCGCTCCGCGCTCCGCGACGCGCTGGCCCGGGCGCTCACGGGGGAGGGCGGGCACCCGCCCGGCGGCGCGGCCGGGAGCGTGCTGGACGAGGGGTTCGCCCGGGACCACCCGCTGCGGATCCTCGTCGCCGAGGACAACCCCACCAACCAGCGGCTGCTCAGCCGGGTGCTGGAGCGGCTCGGCTACGCGCCGGTGCTCGTCGACGACGGCCTCGCCGCGGTCGCGGCGGTCGCCGAGGGCGCCGCCGACCCGACCGGCGCCCCCGCGATCGACGTGGTGCTGATGGACGTCCAGATGCCCGGTCTCGACGGCCTCGCCGCCGCCCGCCGGATCCGCGCGGAGATCGGCGAGCGTCCCTGGATCATCGCGGTCACCGCGAACGCCACCGACGAGGACCGCGAGGCGGTCGCCGCGGCGGGCATGAACGACCACGTCGGGAAGCCGATCCGGCCGGCGCAGCTGCTGGACGCCCTCCGTCTCGCCCACCTCCGGGTGCGGCCGAGCCCGGTGCAGGGCGCCGGCGGGCCCGTGGCCGGCGCGGCGGCGGTGATCGACACCGCCGCCCTGCGGCGGCTGGTCGACCTGACCGGGGACCGGGCCCTGGTGGCGTCGCTGGTCGCGGCGTTCCCGGCCGAGGCGGAGGGTCTGGTCGCCGCGGCCGGACGGGCCTGGCCCGACGACCACGAGGCCGCCCGCCGCCACGCGCACAGCCTCAAGTCCAGCGCGGCGAGCCTCGGCGCCCTCGAGGTCGCCCGCGACGCCGCCGCCCTCGAGGCGGCCGTCGACGGGAGCCCGCCCGGGGAGGTCGAGCGCCTCCTGGGGATCCTCGCCGCGTCCGTGACCCGTGCCACCGGAGCGCTGGAGGTCCTCGATGACTGGTGAGCCGTCGGCGACGGCGCCCGGCCCGGACGGCGCGCCGGGGAGCGAGCCCGCCACCGTGCTGGTGGTCGACGACACCACGATCCCGCGGGTGGCGCTGGCGCGCGGCGTCGAGCGGGAGGGGCACCGCGTGCTCCAGGCCGCCGACGGCCGGGAGGCGCTGCGCGTGCTGGCGGAGCAGCCGGTGGACATGGTGCTGCTCGACCTGGTGATGCCCGACCTGGACGGGTTCGGGGTGCTGGAGGCGATGCGCGCCGACCCGGCCCTGCGGCGGATCCCCGTCCTCGTGGTCTCCGCCAGCGAGGCCACCGAGGACGTCGCGCGGGCGATCGGGATGGGCGCCATCGACTGCCTGCCCAAGCCGTTCGAGCCGGCGCTGCTGCGCGTCCGGCTGCGGACCGCGCTGGAGCAGCAGCGGCTGCGCCGGCTGGAGCAGGACTACCTCCGCCAGGAGCTCGCGCTGCGACAGCAGGAGCGCCTCGCGATGCTGGGCCGGCTCAGCGCCGGTCTCGGTCACGAGCTCAACAACCCGGCCGCCGCCGCCCTCGCCTCCAGCCGACGGCTCCGCGAGGCGGTCGTCCGCGCCGACGAGCTGATGCCGATGATCGCCGCCGACCCGCACTGCTCCGAGCTGGTCGCCGCCGCGACCGCGGCGCTCGGCTACCAGGACGGCCCGGGTGCGCCGGGCGCCGGCCGCCCCCAGTCGGAGCGCGTCGATGCGGTCGAGGCGGCGCTCGCGGCTCGCGGCGTACCGGAGGCGTGGCGGTTGGCCGACGAGCTGGCCGGCGCCGGGCTCGACGGTGACGTGGTGGAGCGCGCGCTCGACACCCCGGCCGACCCGGTGCTGGCGACCGAGTGGCTGCGGGTGCGGGCGGAGGTCCGCGCGGCCGTCTGGCGGATCGCGACCAGCGTCGAGCGGATGGCCGGGCTGACCTCGGCGCTGCGCCGCTACAGCTACCTGGACCGGGCGCCGCAGCAGGACGTGGACGTCCGCACCGGGATCGAGGACACGCTGACGATCCTGGCCCACAAGGTCCCCGCGGGCGTCCGGATCGAGCGCGACCTCGGCGAGCGGGTGCCCCGGATCGAGGCCTACGGCGGCCAGCTCAACCAGGTGTGGACGAACCTCGTCGACAACGCGCTCGACGCGGTCGGCGACGAGGGTCGGATCACGGTGCGGGTGCGCCCGGCCGCCGGCGGGGTCGAGGTCGTCGTCGCGGACGACGGCGGCGGCATCGCCCCGGAGCTCCTCGCGGACGTGTTCGACCCGTTCGTCACCACCAAGCCGCCCGGGCAGGGGACCGGCCTCGGTCTCAACGTCGCCCACCAGATCGTCACCGACGTCCACGGCGGGCGCCTGACGGTCCAGTCCGCCCCGGGCCGCACGGCCTTCACCGTGTGGCTTCCCCTCCGCTCCCCGGAGCGCTCCCCGAAGGAAGCCGATGGCAGCCCACCAGACCCCTGAGCAGGCCGCGGAGCGTGTCGACCGCGCCCAGCCGCCGAGCATCGTCGTGGTCGACGACGACCCGCCCGTGGTGGACGCGGTCGCCGCCGACGTCCGCGCCCGCTACGGCGACCGCTACCGCGTGGTCACCGCCGGCGGGGGCCCCGAGGCGCTGGCGGCCGTCGAGCGGATCACGCGCCGGGGCTCGGTCGTGGCGCTGGTCGTCGCCGACCAGCGGATGCCCGGGCTGACCGGGACCGAGCTGCTGGCGCGCGCCAAGGAGCTCCAGCCGGACCTGCGCTCGGTGCTGCTGACGGCGTACGCCGACACCGACGCGGCCATCTCGGCGATCAACGAGGTGGGGCTGGACCACTACGTGCTCAAGCCGTGGGACCCGCCCGAGGAGCGCCTCTACCCGGTGCTCGACGAGCTGCTGGAGTCCTGGCACGCGACGCGCACCCGGCTGGAGCCCGGGCTGCGGGTGGTCGGCGACCGGTGGTCGGCGCCGTCGTACCGGCTGCGCGACTACCTGGCCCGCAACCAGGTCCCGTTCCGCTGGGTCGACCCCGCGGGGCCCGACGCGGGCCCGCTGCTGGCGGCGCTGCGCGCGGACGGGGTGCGGCTGCCGGCCGTGGTGCTCGAGGACGGCGAGGTGCTGGCCGATCCGAGCGTCACGGAGGTCGCCGAGCGCCTGGGGCTGGGGCAGCGCGCCGAGGTCGACCACTACGACCTGGTGGTGATCGGCGCCGGCCCCGCCGGGCTGGCGGCGGCCGTCTACGGGGCCACCGAGGGGCTGCGGACGATCGTGGTCGAGGCCGAGGCGCCGGGCGGTCAGGCGGGGCTCAGCTCGCGGATCGAGAACTACCTCGGGTTCCCCCAGGGCATCTCCGGCTCGGAGCTGGCCCGCCGGGCGTTCGCGCAGGCCAGGCGGTTCGGGTCGACCCTGGTCGCGCCGCACCGGGCCTGCGGGCTGCGCGCCGAGGACCCCTACCGCGTCGTCCTCCTGGACGACGGCAGCGAGCTGCACGGCGGCGCGGTGATCGTGGCGACCGGTGTGGAGTACCGGCGGCTGGACGTCCCCGGGGTCGAGGCCGTCACGGGCGCCGGCGTCTACTACGGCGCCGCCTCGACGGAGGCGCCCGCGATGGCCGGCGAGCGCGTGGTGGTGGTCGGCGGGGCGAACTCGGCCGGCCAGGCCGCGCTCCACCTGGCCGGCTTCGCCGACGAGGTGGTGATCGTGGTCCGCGCCGCCGACCTCGCGGCGCGGATGTCGCGGTACCTGGTCGACCGCATCGAGGCCGCTCCGAACATCCGCGTGCAGGCCGGGTCGACGGTCACCCGGGTCGACGGCGCGGTCCAGCTGGAGCGGGTCCACCTGAGCACGCCCGACGGCGAGCAGGTGCTCGCGGCACGCGGGATGTTCGTCTTCATCGGCGCCCAGCCGCGCACCGACTGGCTGGCCGACGCGGTGGTGACGGACGAGCTGGGCTTCATCCCGACCGGACCTGCGCTGGGTGCCGACCGCTGGGCGCTGGAGCGCGACCCCTACCTGCTCGAGACCAGCCTGCCCGGCGTCTTCGCCGTCGGCGACGTGCGCGCCGCCTCGGTCAAGAGGGTCGCCTCAGCCGTCGGCGAGGGGTCGGTCGCGGTGCAGTTCGTGCACCAGGTCCTGACCGGCTGAACGCGAGTCGGCACAAACTGACGGCCCGGGTGCCCCGAGTCGGCAGAAACTTCCTGCCGACTCGCCCGGATCGGTCCAGACCGGCGCGTCAGTTTGTGCCGACTCGCGCTCTCACTGGGCGGCGGCCCAGGCGGCGGCCGCGGCCTGGATGTCGGGGTAGCGCTCGGCCATCCGGGCGGCCAGCGCCTGCGCGGCCTTGAGCGGCCGCACCATCACCATGAAGTCCACGATCCGCCCGTCCTCGTCGTACACGAGGAAGTCGCAGCCGGTGATCGCCAACCCGTCGACGCCGGCCTCGAACATCAGCGCGTGGTGGGCGCCCTCGCGGATCTCCCGGACGTAGTGCAGGTCCTCGAAGACCTCGACCACGGCCCGCAGGATGGCGATGGTGATGGCCTTGCCGGGGTAGGGCGAGAACGCGACCGGGCTGCGGAAGACGACGTCGTCGGCGAGCATCGCCTCGACGGCGTCCAGGTCCTTGCTCTCGACGGCTTCGCGGAAGGTGGTCACAGTGCCTCGCAGTCGGGTCGGCGGTCGGGTGGTCGGCCCGACGGGCGAGCCAGTGCGATCGTAGGCCGCCGGCCGCGTCCGCGTCAGTCCGGGCGCGGACCGCCCTGGTGCGCGTGACGGTCGGCGAGGTGGCGACGCATCAGCATCGTGGCGAGCTCGACGTCGCGGTCCAGGGTCGCCCGGACGATCGCGGCGTGCTCGCTCCAGGACGGCTCGACGGCGCCGCTCACGCCGCCGACCAGGTGGTGGGCCTGGTTCCTGACGGCGCGGAGGGTGTCGGCCAGGAAGCGGGACCCGGTGCCCGTGCTGAGCAGCTCGTGGAAGCTGTCGTTGAGCCGGCCCAGCGCGTCCCGGTCGCCCGCGCCGACGGCCTTCTCGCCCTCGTCGAGGTAGTCGCTCAGCCGCGCCATGACCTCCGGGTCGTCGCGCTCGATCGTCTGCCGGACCGCGATCATCTCGAGTGCGACCCGGACCTCGCGCACGGTGGCCAGCTCGTCGCTGTCGAGCTCGACGACCCTGACCCCGCGTCGGGGGAGGGACTCCAGCAGGCCCTCGGCCTCCAGCCGGCGGAACGCCTCGCGCACCGGCAGGCGCGAGACCCCCAGTCGTTCGGAGATGGCGAGCTCGCTCAGGCGCTCGCCCGGGGCCACCTCGCCGCTGAGGATCAGCCGCCGCAGCTCGTCGACGGTCTCATCGCGGAGTGAGCGGTGGCGGGTGCCCACCGAGGTCATCTTGGACCGCCTTTCGCTGCCCTCGACGGAGGGCGATTGGATACCCCATACCTAGGTTGGGGGTGGCGCTCATGGGCCACGCTGCGGTCAATGTAGGCCATGCCGCGCCCGGCCGGTAGCGTCCCGCGCCCCTGTTGTCGCTGTTGAGGACGCACAACGCCGTTGTGAAACACGCCGTTCACCGCAGGCGAGGTCCAGTGAAACGTATTCTGGATACAACATCCATATGACCGCTACCTATACCTCCATCCCCGCGACCGGCGCCGGGGTCGTCAACGTGAAGCAGCTGGACCACATCGTCCTCCGGGTGACGGACCCGGAGCGCTCGATCGCCTGGTACGTCGAGAAGTTCGGCTTCCTCGTGCACCGGCTCGAGGAGTTCCGCGCGGGCACCGTCCCCTTCCCGTCCGTGGAGATCTGCCCCGGCCAGATCATCGACCTGGACGCGCGTCGGGAGGCCACCGGCACGAACCTCTCCCACTTCGCCGTGGACATCGAGCCCACGGACCTGGTGGCGCTGAAGGAGTCGGGCGTCTTCGAGGTCATCGACGGCCCGTACCGCCGCTGGGGCGCCCGCGGCCCGGCCGACCTGGTCTACGTGGCCGACCCGGACGGCAACACGATCGAGCTGCGCCACTACGGCCCGTCGCAGGTAGAGGCCTGATCCCGGTGTCCCGTCCCCTGGCGCGACGCGCCGTCACCACCGGCACGCTCGGCGCGGTCGCTGCCGGATCGCGCACGGCCGCGGGCATCGGCCTCGCGGCGCTGCACAGCGGCGGCAACGCCTTCGACGCCGTGGTCTCGGCGGCTCTCGCGGAGACCGTCGCGCTGCCCTCGAAGTGCGGGCTCGCCGGTGACGTGGTGGCGCTCGTGCGCCGCGCGGGGAAGGACACGCCCTCGTCGCTGATCGCGCTCGGGGGCGCTGCCGCCGGGCTGTACGCGGCGGCGGAGGCCCAGGACTGGCGGGTCGCCCCGACCGGCGGGCTGTCGGTCGGGGTGCCGGGCGCACCGGCCGGGTACGACGCGCTGGCGTCCTACGGACGACTCGGCCGGGAGCGGCTGGTCGCGCCGGCTCGGGCCCTGGCCGAACGCGGGATCATCTGGTCCCCGCTGACCGAGCTGCTCGCCCACGAGTCGGCGGAGCTGCTGCGCTCGCACCAGCCGCAGGGCTGCGTCTTCGCGCCCGCGTCGGGCCCGCGCGCGGCCGGCGAGGTGGTCCGGCTCCCGCGGATGGCGCACCTGCTCGAGGCCTTCGCCGACCTCGGCGCCGACCTCTTCCACGGCGACCTCGGACGGACCGTCGCCGAGCGGGTCGCCCGGGCCGGCGGCGTGCTGACCGTCGAGGACCTGCGGTCCGTCGAGGTGCTGGAGGAGCCGGCGCTCCGGACCACCTCGGCCCGCGGCCCTCTGTGGGCGACCCGGGCGCCGACGTACGGTGCCGCACTCGCCGATGCGCTCGGCGGGCGGGACGCCGACGAGCTCACCCCTGCCGTGGTGGCCGACTCGCTGGCGCGCCAGTCCCGGGGGGAGCCGGTCGGCGCGGAGGGGACCTCGACGGTCGCTGCCGCCGACGCCGAGGGCAACGCCGTCGTCCTCGTGCACTCGAACTCCTTCCCGCAGTTCGGCAGCGGGCTGGTCGTGGAGGACCTCGACCTCGTCCTGTCGAACCGCGCCGGCCGCGGATTCACCTTCCGCGCCGACCACCCGAACGCGCCGACGCCGGGGCGGCGGCCACTCACGACCTTGCACGCCTGGGGGATGCCCACGGCCGAGGGCGACGGCGGCTGGCTGCTCGGCGCGACGCCGGGCGGCGAGCAGCAGGTGCCCTGGAACGTCGGCCTGCTCCAGCACCTGCTGCGCCACGGCACCGCGGAGGCGGCGTTGGGCGATGCGCTGGTGACGCCGCGCTTCCAGCTGTCGGGCGACGGGTCCGTCCGCCGGGAGGGCGAGGACCTGCCGCACCTGACGGCGCGCTCCAGCCACACCCTCGTGCGTTGGTCGCCCGATCGCGTCGCCGCGGCGGCGGACCCGCGCTGGGACGCTGCGGCGGTGGCGGCGTGAAGGCGGTCGCCGTGGCCGGCACCGGTGCCATCGGCACGGCGGTGGCCTCGGCGCTCGCGGCGGGCGGGGTCGACGGTGCCACCCTGGTCGCCACGCTCGACTCGAGGTCCACGCCCGCCGAGGTGGCGGCCGCACTGGACCTCGCGGACGTCCTGGTCGAGGCCACCACCGTGGAAGCCGCGGGCTGCGTCGTGCCCGCCGCCGTCGCGGCCGGCGTCGACGTGCTGGTGTGCTCCTGCGGTGTCCTCGCGGATCCGGCCGTGGTGGACCGGCTCGCCGCGGGCCCCGGCCGGGTGCTGCTGCCGGCGGGTGCGCTGGGCGGGTTCGACGTCCTGACCGCTGCCACCCGGGCGGGCGCCGACCACGCGACGGTCCGGCACACCACGGTCAAGCGGCCGGCCGCGCTCGGCGTGACCGAGCCCATCGGCGAGCCCCGCGAGGTCTTCCGCGGCTCCGCCCGCGAGGCGGCGCGGGCGTTCCCGCGCACGTCCAACTCCTCGGTCGCGCTCGCGTTCGCGACCGTCGGTCTCGACCGGGTCGAGGTGGTGGTGGTCGCCGATCCGACTGCCGAGCAGACCCGGCACGTGGTCACCTTCGACTCGCCCGTCGGACGCTACGAGCTGTCGTTCGTCAACGCGGTGGACGACGCCTCCGGGGGACGCACGTCGCGGATCACCGCCTGGTCGGTGCTCGAGACCCTGGCCGCACTGGCCGTCGGTGTCGGGCCCGGAGCGGTGGTGCTGGGATGAGCGCTCCGGACCCCTGGCTCCTGGGCATCGCCCAGGCGCTCTACGAGGACCTGCACCGTCATCCGGAGCTGTCCGGTGAGGAGCACCGGACCCAGGCCCGGGTCCGCGAGGCGCTCGCCGGCACCGGTGCGGAGATCCGGGCGTGCGGCGGGACCGG
>NZ_JBEGDJ010000059.1:0-26166 GCF_040191335.1 Nocardioides sp. YIM 152588
GGAGCCGGTGGTGGTCGCGCGGTTCGACCCGCCCGCGACGCCGTACGGCGCCGGGCACCGGGGCGTCGACCTGCTGGGCGCCGCCGGCGCGGTGGTCCGCGCGGCGCTGCCGGGGCGGGTCGCCTTCGCCGGGCCGCTCGCCGGGCGAGGCGTGGTGGTGGTCGACCACGGGGCGACGCGGACGACCTACGAGCCGGTGACCGCCACGGTCTCGCGGGGCACGGAGGTCGCGGCCGGGGAGCCGGTCGGCCGGCTCGCGCCGGTGGGCTCCCACTGCTTCCCGCGGGCCTGCCTGCACTGGGGCTGGCTGGCGGGCCGGACCTACCTGGACCCGCTGCGGCTGGTCGGGGGCGCGCCGGTGCGCCTGCTGCCGCTGGCCGGGCTGCCGCCGGTCACCGTCGCTCCCGGTGTCGCTCCCGGTGTCGCTCCCGGGGCCACGCGTGGGCTCGCGGCGGGGCTCGCGGCGGCGCTCATGCCCGCGGGTGTGCCTGCCGGTAGGCCCGTCGCAGCCGGTCCGTGGTGACGTGGGTGTAGCGCTGCGTGGTGGCCAGCGAGGCGTGGCCGAGCAGCTCCTGGACCGACCGCAGGTCCGCGCCGCCCTCCAGCAGGTGGGTGGCCGCGCTGTGCCGCAGCCCGTGCGGCCCGACGTCGGGGGCGCCGGGCACCTCGGCGAGCCGACGGTGCACCAGGGTGCGGACCGCGCGCTGGTCGATCCGCCCGCCACGGGCGCCGAGGAAGAGGGCGGCCCCGGACCCCGGGCGCGCCAGCCCGGGGCGGCCCCGGACCAGCCACGCGTCCAGGGCGCGGGCGGCCGGGATCCCGAACGGGATGGTGCGCTCCTTGCGCCCCTTGCCCAGCACCCGCACGACGTTGCGGTCGCGGTCCAGGTCGTCGACGTCGAGGCCGACCAGCTCCCCGACCCGCATGCCGGTGGCGTACAGCAGCTCGATCAGCGCGGCGTCGCGCAGCCCCACCGGCGAGCCGTCGTCGGCCCGCTCGGCGGTGAGCCGGACCAGGTCGCGGGCCTCCTCGACCCGCAGCACCGCCGGCAGGGTCCGGTGCGGCTTCGGCGAGCCGAGCGCGGAGCCGACGTCGGTCGGCGTCCGGTCGGTCCGGTCCAGCCACCCGGTGAAGACCCGGGCCGCGGTGGCGCGGCGCGCCAGCGTGGTCCGCGACAGGCCGAGCGTCTGCTGCTTGGCCAGCCAGCTGCGCAGCAGGCGCAGGTCGAGGTCCGCGGCCGCGGTCACCCCGGAGCGCTGGGCGTGGTCGAGCAGGCCGGCGACGTCCTTGAGGTAGGCGGTGACCGTGTGCGGGGCGAGGTCGCGCTCGGCGACCAGGTGCCGCTCGTAGTCGCCCAGCAGCCGCGCCCAGGACTCGGCCAGCCGGGCCTCGTCCTCCGGGCTCGCGCTCACGCCCCGATGGTAGGGACGTCGCGCCCCGATCGGCGGGACCGCGCTCAGCCGCGCGCGGCGTGGTACCGGGCCAGCGCCTCGCGCCGCTCGGCGTCGTGGTCGACGATCCGCTCGGGGTAGCCGTGCTCGTAGCCGGCCGCGTGGCGCCACGGCTCGTGCGCCGCCTTGCCGCCCAGGTGCGCCAGCTCGGGGACCCAGCGCCGCACGTAGGCGCCGTCGGGGTCGAACCGCAGCCCCTGGGAGACGGGGTTGAAGACGCGGAAGTAGGGGGCCGCGTCGGTCCCGGTGCCGGCCACCCACTGCCAGCCGTGGTTGTTCGAGGCGAGGTCGCCGTCGATCAGGTGCTCCAGGAAGTGCCGCGCCCCGGTGGGCCACCAGGCGTGCAGGTCCTTGGTCAGGAAGCTGGCGGTGATCATCCGGACCCGGTTGTGCATCCACCCCTCGGCCAGCAGCTGCCGCATGCCGGCGTCGACCACCGGGAACCCGGTGCGCCCCTCCGCCCAGGCCCGGACGAGCGGCGCGGGGTCGTCGTAGTCGAGGCCGAGCGGGCGCAGGTCGGCCCAGGCCGAGGCCGGGTGGTGGCGCAGCACGTCGGCGTAGAACTCCCGCCAGGCGAGCTCGGTGTCATAGGTCCGGCGCCCCTCCCCGCGGTGGCTGCGCACCTGGTGCAGCAGCTGGCGCGGGTGGACCACGCCGAACCGCAGGTACGGCGACATCCGCGAGGTCCGGTCGTGGTCGGGCCGGTCGCGGGCGTCGGCGTAGTCGGCGAGGTCGTCGTCGACGAACTCCCGCCAGCGGTCCACCGCGGCGTCCTCCCCGGCCGGCGGGAGCGTGCAGGGCGGGTCGGCCAGCGCCTCGCGGAGCGCCGCGAGGGCGCCCTCGTCCGACCCGGTCTCGCCGCGCACCCAGTCCACCTCGGGGGCGGGCAGCGGCGGGTCGAGCGGCACCTCACGCCAGGCCCGCGAGAACGGGGTGAAGACCCGGTAGGGGTCGCCGGACTTGTTCAGCACGGTCCCCGGGGGCACCGCGTACGGGGTGCCGACCGCCTCCAACGGCGTCTCCCCCAGTGCCTCGTCCACGCGCCGGTCCCGCGCGCTCCCGTAGGGCGTGGACTCGGCGGTGACCAGCACCCGGTCCGCGCCGACCCCGCGGACCACCGCCGGCACCTCGACCGCGGGGTCGCCGAGTCGGACGATCAGCCGGCCGCCCATCGCCTCGTCCAGCGCCCGCAGGCACGCGGCCAGCCAGGCACGGCGGGCGTCACCCGCCCCGCGCCAGAGCACCGGGTCGAGGACGAAGAGCCCGGCGACCGGTCCGTCGGCGGCGGCCGTGAGGGCGGGGTGGTCGCGCAGCCGCAGGTCGCGGCGGAACCACAGGACGGAGGCGCTCACCCGGCCACCCTAGGGACCGCACTCCAGCCCGGCGGCGAGCCGCCAGCCGCCGGCCACCTCGGCGACCAGGCCGTGACCGGCGAGGAGCCGCAGGGTGCGGTCGACCTCCGCCTCCGCGAGACCGGCCACGACCGCGATCGAGGCCGTGCTCGCCTGGCGGGCCACCGGGACCGCGTCGAGCACCTGCTGCTCGCGCACCCGCAGGCCGTCGCGGGCTGTGGCCCGGCCGCGCGGCGCGTCGGTCAGGTGCTCGCCGGCCGCGCCGACCAGCTCCAGCACGTCGCGTCCCCCGGTGACCAGGGCGGCACCGCCGAGACGGAGCTGGTGGTGCACGCCCTCCGAGGTCGCCTGGGTGACCGGCCCGGGCACCCCCATCGCGACGCGGTGCATCCGCTGCGCCCAGTGCAGCGTGTTGAGCGAGCCGCTGCGGGCGGCGGCCTCCACCACCACGGTGCCCCGGGAGAGCGCCGCGATCAGGCGGTTGCGGGCCAGGAAGCGGATCCGGTGCGGCGCCGCGCCCGGCGGCGCCTCGGAGACCACCAGGTGCCGCTCGGCCAGGTGGTCCAGCAGCGGGCGGTGCGCGGTGGGATAGACCCGGTCGACCCCGCACGCCAGCACCGCCACGGTCGGGGCGTCGGCGCTGAGGGCGCCGCGGTGCGCGGCGTAGTCGATGCCGAAGGCCGCCCCCGACACCACCGGTACGCCGGCATGGCCGACCACCGCGGCGAGGTCGGCCGCGACCCGGGTGCCGTAGCTGGTGGCCGAGCGGGAGCCGACCACCGCCACGGCGCCGGCGAGATCGGCCAGCCGCCCCGGGCCGCGCACCCACAGGCCCACCGGGACGCCGCCGCGCTCGTTGACGGCGCCGGCGCCGGCGAGGTCCTCGAGGCCGGTGGGCCACTCGTCGTCGCCCGGCACGACGAACCGGATCCCCGACCGGGCGGCGCGGTCGAGCACCGCGCGGGGGTCGACGCCGGCCAGCCGTCCCGCCACCCGGCTCAGCAGGTCGCTGTGGTCGGGGTTCTCGGTCAGCGCCCGCACCAGCTCGGCGGCGCCGAGCTCCCGGACCAGCCCGGTGAAGGTGGGGTCGCCGGGCTCGGCGGCCACGCTGAGCGCGACCCGGGCGAGCCGCTCGGCGCTCATCGCGCAGCCCCGGGTCGGTGGCCGGCCGGCGGCAGCGTGAGCGGGTCGCCGCACCGCAGCCGCAGGGCGACCTCGACGTCATCCTCCCGGGGCGGCGCCGTGGGGTCCTCCCCCGCGCCCGGGGCGGACGCCTGCGCGGCGGTGCGCAGGTCGGCGACCGTCCAGGCCAGCCGGAGCACGCGGACGGCGCCGCGGGCGGTCAGCCTGCCGTCGTACAGGAGCCGGTCGACGCGGCGGCGCGCGGCGGCGACGACCGGGAAGTCGTCGCGCAGCCGCGGCCCGGGGATCTGGCTGTTGAGCCGCCAGGCGCGGCCGGCGAAGCGGGCACGCTGTCGGTCGCGGGCGGCCGCCACCCGCGCGCGGACCACCGCCGAGGTCTCGGGCGCCCGGAACGGATCGGGGTCGGCGGGGGTGGGGGCGAGGACGTGGCGGGTGATGTCGATCCGGTCGGCGACCGGCCCGGCCACCTTCCGGCGGTAGTCGCGGCGGACCCGCTCGGGGCAGGAGCAGCCGTCGCGGCCGCGGCCGGGCACGTAGTCCCCGCACGGGCACGGGTTGGCGGCGAGCACCAGGATCGCCCGCGCCGGCAGGGTGACCGACTCCTCCTGCCGAGCGACGGTGATGTCGCCGCACTCCAGCGGTTGGCGCAGCGCGTCGATCACGTCGGCGCGGAACAGCGCGAACTCGTCGAGGAAGAGGACCCCGGCGTGCGCCTGCGAGATCGCGCCGGGGCGCACCATCCCCGTGCCGCCGCCGATCAGGCTCGCCTTGGACGCGTCGTGGTGCGGCGCCGCGAACGGTGGGCGGACGAGCAGCCCCTGCCCCGGGTCGAGCACGCCGGCCAGGGAGTGGATCGCGGTCAGCTCCAGCGACTCCTCCGCGGTCAGGTCCGGCAGGATCGTCGGGATCCGCTCCGCGAGGCTGGTCTTGCCGGCGCCCTTCGCGCCCGAGAGGAGCAGCGGGTGGCCGCCCGCGGCGGCCACCTCGAGGGCGAACTTCTCGTCCTCCATCCCGGTCAGGTCGGCCAGGTCGGCCTCCTCCAGCCGCTGCTGGCCGCGCCAGGTGAGGAGCGCGGCGCCCGAGGCCGCGGCCACCGGCGGGGCCTCGGGCACCGGCTCGCCGCGCAGCTGCGCCACCACCTGCCCCAGCGAGCGCACCCCGAAGACGCTGGTGCCGGGCACCAGCGCCGCCTCGGCGGCCTGGGGCTCCGGCACGAAGACGCGGTCGATCCCGTGCTCGGCGGCGGCCAGCACCATCGGCAGCACGCCCGGCGCGGGGCGCAGGCCGCCGGCCAGGGTCAGCTCGCCGACGAAGAGGGTGGCCGCCAGCGCACGCGGGTCGAGCTGCTCGGAGGCGGCGAGCACCGCCACCGCGATCGCCAGGTCGAAGTGGGTGCCGGCCTTCGGGAGGTCGGCCGGGGCGAGCAGGATCGTCGCCCGGCGGCTGCTGGGCCACTCCAGCGCGCTGTTGGCGACGGCCATCCGGACCCGCTCCTGCCCCTCGCGCAGTGCCACGTCGGCGCGCCCGACCAGGGCGACCCCGGCCTGGCCGGCCGAGACGTCGACCTCGACGTCGATCAGGTGCCCCACGGCCCCGCGCAGCGCCACGCAGCGGGCGGTCGCGACGCCCATCAGAGCAGCCCCGCCACGTGGTCGACCACGGCCGGCCCGCGCCGGGGCCGGAGCACGGCGACGAGGTCGATCCGGATCCCCGCCGGCCGCACGGCGTGGGCGTGCGCCCACTGCTCGCCGAGCCGCTTGAGGCGGTCGAGCTTCTCGTCGGTGACGGCCTCGTGGGGCAGCCCGGAGACCAGGCTGCTACGGGTCTTCACCTCGCACACCACCAGGGTCCGCCCCTCGCGCAGCACCAGGTCGATCTCGCCGGCGGCACACCGCCAGTTGCGGTCGAGCAGCACCAGCCCACGCTCGGTCAGGTGCCGCGCGGCCACCTCCTCGCCGTACGCCCCCAGCGCTCGGCGGCGCAGGTCCCGCCGCGGCCCGCCCGTCTCGGTCTCGGTCATCTCCCACCTCCTGGCAGGAACGATGACGGCGCGGGCCGTCGGCCCGGCGGGAGCCGGCGCCCGCCTGTGGAGGCGCGGCGCGACCCCACCGGCGAGCCCACAGGGCACCGCCGCGGAGCCGGCGCGCCGCGGGGCCGGTCGGGCTCAGCTGACCCGGATCACCGCGGAGTGCTCGATGGTGTCGAACAGGACGCCGAAGCCGGGAACCGACGGGATGAGCGGGTGCTCGCCGTAGTCGTAGGAGACCGTCACCTCCACGCACGTGGCGCAGCTGGCCGGCGCGAGGAGCATGGTGCAGGTCATCCCGTCCGAGGCGCAGGTCTTGCCGGAGGCGGCCATCGCGCCCTCGACCGCGGCGAACGCGTCGAGCTCGCGCAGGCCGGGATCGATCTGCACCGCCGCGGCGCGGGCTCCCTCGGCGGCCGCCTGGCTGACCGACTGCCGGAAGGACAGGGCCACGCCGAAGTCGATGATGCCGAAGATCAGGTAGAGCAGCACCGGCAGCACCAGCGCGAACTCGACGGCGGCCGCACCCCGGTCGCCGCGACGACCCGGACGACGTGGACGACCTGCCCGCGCGCGGGCAACCCTCGGACGCACCATTGCCCCACCTCTGCTCCCCCGGACGCGCCCCCCGCGTCCCGCATCGCCCGCATCGTAGGCCGCGGGAGCGCGCCGCGTGGTGTTCTGTCGAAGCCCGGTGGGCCGACGGGGCTCAGCCCTTCGGCGGCTCGAAGTCGGAGGTGGCCAGCTCCTCGACGTTGACGTCCTTGAACGTCAGCACCTTCACGCTCTTGGCGAAGCGCGCGGGACGGTACATGTCCCACACCCAGGCGTCCGAGATGGACACCTCGAAGAAGACGTCCCCGCCCTCGCTGCGGGCCTTCACGTCGACCGAGTTGCACAGGTAGAAGCGGCGGTCGGTCTCGACGACGTACTTGAAGATCCCGACGACGTCCCGGTACTCCCGGTAGAGGTTGAGCTCCTGCTCGGTCTCGTACTTCTCGAGGTCCTCGGCACTCATCGGATCTCCTCCCCCATGACGACTTGTTCCGGCTCGGGCGATCCTATCCCCGGCAGCCGCCAGGAGACGCGATGGTGGGGGGTGGGTCCCAGCTCGGCCAGGGCCGCGAGGTGGTCGGGCGCGGCGTACCCCTTGTTGGTCGCCCAGCCGTACTCCGGGAAGTCGGGCGCGAGGTCGGCCATGATCGCGTCCCGCTCGGTCTTGGCGAGGATGCTGGCGGCCGCCACGGCGGCGCAGCGCAGGTCCGCCTTGATCATCGTCACCACCGGCGGCGTGTCGCTCAGCAGGCCCGCGGGGACGAACAGCGCGTCCTGCTCGGGAGCGGTGAGGTAGTCGTGGTTGCCGTCGAGGAGCACCGTCGAGGGCGGGTCGGGCAGCGCGGCGATGGCGCGGTGCCCGGCGAGCCGCAGCGCCGCGATGATCCCGAACTCGTCGATCTCGGCCGGGGTGGCGTGGCCGATGCCGTACGGCGCCCAGCGACGGATCCGCGGCGCGAGCCGGGTGCGCGCCTCGGCGCTGAGGAGCTTGGAGTCGCGCACCCCCTGCGGGGCGCTGCGGGTGGCCTCGGTGACCTGGACGACGGCCACGGTCACCGGACCGCAGAGGGCCCCACGGCCGACCTCGTCGGCGCCGGCCACCGAGAGGAGCCCTCCGCGCAGCATGCGGCGCACGATCCGGAGGCTGGGCGCGGTGCTCATCGCCCGCTCCCTCAGTCGCCGGCGGCCTTGGCGGCCGGCGGGGAGTCGGGCACGTCGTCGAAGGCGTCGGGGCGGCCGATCCACGTCCACCGGTCCTGCGGCCAGACGAGGGCGAAGACCTTGCCGACCACCAGGCGGGTGTCGACCCATGGACTCTCCGTGCACGGATCCTCGTTCGGGGCGCACATGTGGGCCCGGGAGTCCGCCGAGTGCCCGCGGTTGTCGCCCATCACGAAGAGCTTGTCCTTCGGGATCGGCCCGACCGACCACTTGCACATCCTGCGCACACCGAGGTCGGAGCGCTCACCGTCGCAGGCGCCCGGGTCGTCGGCGATGAACTCGCTCGCGTCGATCGGCTCGCCGTTGACCAGCATCTCCCCCTGGCGGTTGCAGCAGCGGATCACGTCACCCTCGACGCCGATCACGCGCTTCACCAGGTGGCCGCCGGTCGGGTAGAGGCCGACCTTGGAGAGCAGGTTCGCCACGCCGGTCGGCGCCGGGGCGTCCTGCGGGCCGAGCCAGCCGCCCGGGTCCTCGAAGACCACGACGTCACCGCGCTGCGGCGTGCCGGCGAACCAGTAGGAGACCTTCTGCACCAGGATCCGGTCGTTCTTGATCAGGCCCGGCTCCATCGACTCCGACGGGATGTAGAACGCCTGGACGAAGATCGCCTTGATCACGATGGCGAGGCCGAGCGCGACGCCGAGCAGCAGCAGGCTCTCCTGCCAGACCGGGAGCGGCTTGCGCTTGGAGCCCTCGGCCCCGGCGTCGCGGCGCCGCCCCGGGTCCTCGGCGGAGGCGGGGTCGTGCGGTGCGTCCGGGGCGTCAGTGGTCACGATGGTCGAGTCTAGGCAGCGGTCCGGCCCGCCGTACGGCGCCCTCCCCATCGACGGCGCGTCCCGGCGGCCGGGATTCCCCGAGAACGACGCAGCCCCCGACCGGATCGGTCGGGGGCTGCGGGGAACGGCGTGGCTCAGGCCTCGCGGCGCTCCTTGATCTTGGCGGCCTTGCCGCGCAGGTTGCGCAGGTAGTACAGCTTCGCCCGGCGCACGTCACCGCGGGTGACGACCTCGACGGTCTCGAAGATGGGCGAGTGCAGCGGGAAGGTGCGCTCGACACCGACGCCGAAGGAGACCTTGCGGACGGTGAAGGTGCGGCCGATGCCGGCACCGTGCATGCGGATCACGACGCCCTGGAAGACCTGGACGCGGGACCGGTTGCCCTCGACGACCTTCACGTGCACCTTGACGGTGTCACCGGCGCGGAACTCGGGGATGTCGGTGCGCTTGGTGGCGTTGCCGAGCTCGGCGACGACGCTGCGACCGGCGACGGACGGGGCGTTGCTCATGGTTGCTCCTCGCGAGTGCCACAGGTCAACCGCGGTCGTGGTTCGGTTGCGGAGGCACCCGCGTCCGACGATTCCCCTGTGGCAGAAGCGTCCGCGGTGCCGACGAAGAATCATCCCATGCCGGGGCGCGGCGGCGAAATCGTGAGTTCGCCGCGGGCCCGGGCTGGAAGGATGGTCGCATGACGGAGCCCGCCACCGCCGCCCCGGTCGACTGGGCCCCGCACACCTACGAGGTGCGCCCGTGGCGCCAGCGGACCGTCCGGGGCCCCCGCGCGGACAAGCAGGTCCGGGAGATCCGGGTCTCCCTGCCGCCGATGATCGCCGACCTCGACCTCGACCTGGAGCGGCCGCTGGCGGCGATGACGACCGCCAGCGCCGGCAACCTGGGCCACCTCGACCTCGTGCACGGGCGCACGCTCATGGAGCTCAACCCGCTGCAGCTGCGCACCGAGTCGATCGACTCCTCCAAGATCGAGAACGTCGACGCCGGGCTGGCCGACTACGGGCGTGCCCTGCTGGGCGTCGGCGCCAGCTCCTCGGCGGTCTCGATGGCGTCGGCCACCGCGGCGCTGACCCGGATGATCAACGACGCGGGCCGGACCCGGAAGGTGCGCAGCGAGGCCGTCCTCGAGGCGCACCACGACCTGATGGCCCGCAACCCGCACGAGGCCCACCGCGCCGGGCAGTACCGGACCACCCAGAACTGGGTCGGCGGCAGCGACTACTCCCCCCGCGGCGCGCTGCACGTGCCGCCGCCGCCGGAGACCGTGCCCGACTACCTGACCGACCTCTTCGCGTTCGCCGACCGCGACGACCTGGCGCCGGTGGCCCAGGCGGCGATCGTGCACGCCCAGTTCGAGTCGATCCACCCGTTCATCGACGGCAACGGACGCATCGGCCGCACCCTGATCCACGCGGTGCTGCGGCGGCGCCGGGTGACCAAGCACCTGACGGTGCCGGTCGCCTCGGCCCTGGTCGCCCACCGCGACCGGTACTTCGAGGCGCTGAACGACTACCGCGCCGGGCGGGCGCACACGATCATCGCGATGCTGGCCAGCGCCGCGTCGATCGCCGCCGCGGAGTCGTGGACGACGGCCACCACGATCCGGGAGATCCGGGAGGGCTGGCAGGAGCGCACCGGCGTGACCCGGCCCGGCACCGCGCCGTACCGGCTCCTGGACCTGCTGACCGAGGAGCCGATCGTCAACGTCGACCTGGTCGTCGAGCGGCTCGGCGTCGCGGCGGAGGACGCGGAGTCGCTGATCAAGAAGCTGGTCTCCGACGGCGTGCTGGCCAAGGCTCCGCGCTCTCGACGGTCGCCGGTGTGGCTGGCGCAGGACGTCCTCGGCGAGGTCCAGCACCTCAGCGACCGGATCCGCGCGTCGAGCAGGCGCATGCGCACCCACGCCTGAACCCGGCCGGACGCGCGAGCAGGCCCGCCCCGGACGAGTCCGGGACGGGCCTGCGCGTGGCGCGTTGAGCCGATGACCTCAGCTGGCCATGCCGGTGTAGCCGCTGCCGTGCAGGGCGGTGTCGAGACCAGCGATCTCGTCCTCCTCCTTGGCGCGGAAGCCGATCGTCTTCTCGATCAGCAGGCCCACCACGTAGGCGACCACGAAGGCGTAGGCGATCACGAAGATCGACGAGGAGAACTGCGACCACAGCTGGGCGAAGCCGCCGCCGTAGAACAGGCCCTCACCGTCGTACTTGGCCAGGAAGCCGAGCGAGATGCAGCCGATGAAACCGGCGACCAGGTGGATGCCCACCACGTCGAGGGTGTCGTCGAAGCCGAGCTTGAACTTCAGGTCGATCGCGAAGGCGCAGACGATACCGGCGAAGGCGCCGAGGACCATCGCGGCCCAGGGGTCGATGTGGGCGCAGGCCGGGGTGATGGCGACCAGACCGGCGACGACACCGGAGGCGGCGCCGACCGCGGTGGCCTTGCCCTCCTTGAAGTGCTCCACGACGAGCCAGCCGAGCATGCCGGCCGCCGGGCAGATCAGGGTGTTGAGGAAGATCAGGCTGGTCTGGCCCTCGGTGGCGCCGTAGACGCCGGTGTTGAAGCCGAACCAACCGAACCACAGGATGGCGACACCGATCAGGACCAGCGGGACGTTGTGCGGCTGCGCCTCCTCCTTGGAGAAGCCGACCTTGCGCTGGCCGAGCACCAGGGCGAGCGCGAGCGCCGCGGCGCCGGCGGCCTGGTGGACGATGGTTCCACCGGCCCAGTCGAGGGCGCCGGTGCCGTTGAGGAAGAAGTCACCGTTGAGGATCCAGCCGGCCCACACCCAGGCCTGGCCCGGGAAGTAGACGAGGGTCGCCCAGATGCCCGCGAAGAGCAGCCAGGGGAAGAAGCGCGCGCGGTCGGCGATCGCACCCGAGATCAGCGCGACGGTGATGATCGCGAACGACGCACCGAAGGCGACGCCGGCCAGCGTGGAGTCGTCGGCCTTGATCGAGTCGGTCAGCGCGAAGTCCTGGAACGGGTTGCCGAAGAACTGGCTGATCCCGCTGTCGCCGAGGGCCCCGATGCCCGTCGCCCCGTAGAGGACCCACAGGATCGTGATCAGACCGAGCGAGCCGAAGCTCAGCATCATCATCGAGACCACGGACTTGGACTTGACCAGGCCGCCGTAGAAGAAAGCCAGGCCCGGCGTCATGAAAATGACCAGGGCCGTGCACAGCAACAGCCATGCAAGATCGGTAGACATACGTACCTCTTGTTTGCTCGGGAATGGTGCCGCGGGCATCGTTGTCCCACCCGCGTGGTCGCCACGATGGTGGCGGCCCAGGATTTCACCGAGGCTGGATCGAGGTTTCGCGCTTGTTACAGGTCGTCCATCTGTGTCACAGGCATGTAGCCCGACCTAAAGACGCTTGGTCAGCGTGACGGCGCCGGAAGGGGCCGCCAGATCGCGCCGCAGGCGGTAGCCGGCCTTCTTGTAGAGCCCGAGGTTCCGCTCGTTGCGCGCCCCCGTCACCAACCGGTACGACGCCGCGCCGGACGGTGCGACGGCCTCGACGTGGCCCAGCAGCACGCGGCCGAGCCCCTGGCCCTGGAGGTCGGGGGCGACGGCGAGGCGACCGATCTCCCAGACGTCCCCGTCGAGGCGCCCGCGCACCGATCCGACGAGCCGGCCGGCCCGGCGGACGACGTACGTCTCCCACCGGTCCAGGTCCGCTCGGACCTCGTCGAGGGTCTCGTGCAGCGCGGGGATGTCGAGCATCTCGTTGGCGATCGCCTCCTGCACCCAGCAGGCGCGCTGCAGCGTCAGCAGCTCCTCCGCGTCGCCGCGCACCGCCCGCACGATCGGGGTGCCGTCGTCGAGCGCCGAGGGGTGCAGCAGGTCCGGGCGGCGCTCGGCGGTGCGGCGGACCGCCTGCTCGTGGCGCCACCGCGCGATCCGGCCGTGGTCGCCGCTGAGCAGCACGTCGGGCACCTCGCGGTCCTGCCAGGTCCGCGGCTTGGTGTAGACGGGGTACTCCAGCAGCCCGCCCTCGGCGTGGGACTCCTCGACCAGCGACGCGGCGTTGCCCATGAAGCCGGGCAGCAGCCGGACGACGGCCTCGGTGATCGCCAGCGCGGCCACCTCTCCCCCGTTGAGCACGTAGTCGCCCAGGCTGATCTCGCGGACCTCGGCGATCGTGCGGGCGTGGTCGATCACCCGCTGGTCGATGCCCTCGTAGCGCCCGCAGGCGAAGACCAGCCGCTCCCGGGTGGCCAGGTCCTCGGCGACCCGCTGGTCGAACGGCTGCCCCGACGGGGTGGTGAAGACGACGGTGTCGCCGGCGCCCACCCCGAGCGCCTCGAAGGCCTCGCCGAACGGCTCGGGCTTCATCACCATGCCGGCGCCGCCGCCGTACGGGGTGTCGTCGGTGGTGTGGTGCCGGTCGTGGGTCCAGGCGCGCAGGTCGTGGACGTGCAGCTCGAGCAGGCCGGAGTCGATCGCCTTGCCCGGCAGCGAGAGCCGCAGCGGGGCGAGGTAGTCGGGGAAGATCGTGAGGTAGTCGAGCCTCACGCGTCCGAACCCTCCTGCGAACCCTCCTGAGGGCCCTCGTCCTCGGGGGCCGGCCGGACCAGGCCCGGGCGGTCCGCGATGACGACCCGGCCGCCGTCGATGTCGACCTCGGGGACGAGCGCGGTGACGAACGGGACCAGCGCCTGCCGGCCGTCGACGGTGCGCAGCCGCAGCAGGTCCTGGGCGCCGTGGGTCAGGCCGGTGACCTCGCCCAGGGGCGCGCCGTCCAGGTCGACGGCGGCCAGGCCGATCAGCTGGTGGTCGTAGAACTCGTCGGGGTCCTCGGGGCGCTCGTCGGCCGCGACGGTGGCGTGCAGCACCACCCCGCGGGCGGCCTCGGCCGCGTTGCGGTCGGCGATCTCCTCGAAGGCCAGCAGCAGCACCGACTGGTGCCAGCGGGCGCCCTCGACGGTCAGGGTGTCGTGGGCGAAGGCTCCGCCGCGGGGCGGCGCGGCCCGGAGGACGGCGCCGGGCTGGAAGCGGCGGTCGGGCTCGTCGGAGCGGACGTCGACCGTGACCTCGCCCCGGATCCCGTGCGGCTTGCCGATCCGACCGACGACGACCTCGATGCTCTCCACGGGACCAGAGATTACGGCGGCGGGCTCCGGAACGCCGAACGGGCGCCTCCCCGTGGGGGAGACGCCCGTTCGTGTGGAGCTGTGAGCTTGGCTCAGCGGCGGTCGGTGTCGACGAAGTCGATCCGCGCGCCCGCGCCCCCGGCCAGGGCCGAGATCACGGTGCGGAACGCGGTGGCCGTGCGGCCGCTGCGTCCGATCACCTTGCCGAGGTCGTCGGGGTGCACCCGGACCTCGAGCACCGAGCCGCGCCGGAGCTGACGGTCACGCACGGTCACCTCGTCCGGGTGATCGACGATCCCCCGGACCAGGTGCTCGAGAGCGTCCGCGAGCACGGGCTCAGGCCTCGGCCGACTCGTCGGCGGCGGCCTCGGCGGCCGGCGCCTCCTCGGCGGGAGCCTCAGCCTTGGGCTCCTCGACCTTCTCGGCCTTCTTCTTCGAGGTGGTCGCGGCGGCCTTCGGCTCGTTCGCGGCCTCCTTGAGGGCCTCGTTGAAGATCTCGAGCTTGTCGCGCTTGGGCTCCTTGACCTTGAGGGTGCCCTCGGCACCGTCAACGCCCTTGAACTTCTGCCAGTCGCCGGTGACCTCGAGGATGCGGGCCACGGCCTCCGACGGCTGGGCGCCGACGGTCAGCCAGTACTGCGCCCGCTCGGAGACGACGTCGATGTACGACGGGTCCTCCTTGGGGTGGTACTTGCCGATCTCCTCGATGACCTTGCCGTCACGCTTCTTGCGGGAGTCGACGACGACGATGCGGTACTGCGGCACCCGGACCTTGCCGAGGCGCTTCAGGCGAATCTTGACGGCCACGTTAGTGGTGTCTCCTTGAGAACTTGTGGTGGGTTGAACCGGCACGACCAGGTGGGGAACACCGGCGTACCGCTTCGGATGGCGCCGCGTCGTCGGGTTGAGAGGGTTCCCGGTGACGCAGAACTCAAGGGGACATTCTGCCAGAGGGCGGCGTCGGGCCAGAAATCGAGCCGGGAGCGTGGACGGACGGAGTCAGGCCTCGTCGGCTCGGCTGACCACGAGGTAGCGGTCGTCGGTGATCTCCCGCCCCCAGTACGCCGCCTCCCTCAACGGGACCAGCGACGCAGGTCGGCCGGCGTCGGCGACGAGGCGGGTGGTCTGCTCGCCGGACAGCCCGGCGCCGTTGGACCAGCGGCCCTCGACGAGGACCAGGCGGCCGCCCGGGCGCAGCAGGCGGGCCCACCGGCGGAGCGCGACCGCCGGGTCCGGCATCGCCCACAGCACGTGTCGGCACAGGACGACGTCGTACGCGGACCGCGGGAGCGGAGGCTCGTAGGCGTCACCGCGGCGGAAGCGGACCCCGGCACGGTCGGCGCCCTTGCGCTCCGCCAGCTCGATCATCCGCGGCGAGAAGTCCACCCCGTCCACGGCGAACCCCTCGTCGCCGAGCAGGACCGACAGCGTCCCGGTGCCGCAGCCGAGGTCCGCGACGCGGGCGGGCGCCGCCGGCAGGTTCGCCAGCAGCAGCGCCCGCCAGGCATCCCTAGCCACCGGGTCGCGCAGGCCGTGGTCGGCCGGCTCGTCGAACGCGTCGGCCTCGGCGTCCCACATCGCGATGTCGTCGGAGGAGGTCATCCCCGCGAAGGTACCGGCGCACCAAGGCGCGGGCGCCGTCAGGCGACGACCGCCCCCCGCAGGACCACCCGCGCCGGGGTGGCGAGGACGGTCAGGTCGTCGAGCGGGTTGCGGTCGTAGACGACGAAGTCCGCCGGGTCGCCCTCGTCGAGGCCGGCGTTCCACCCGAGCCACGCCCGGCCGCGCCAGGAGGCCGCACCCAGGACGTCGTACGCCGACAGGCCCATGTCGGCCATGGCCAGGATCTCCTCGTGCAGGACGCCGTGGCGGGTCGAGCCGCCGCCGTCGCTGCCGACGTAGAGCGCGACCCCGGCCTCGTGGGCCTGCATCAGCACCTCGCGGCGGGTGGCGTAAAGGGCGTCCATCGTCGCCGAGTAGCCGGGGAACCGCTCGCGCCCGGCCTCGGCGAAGGTCGGGAACTTCGAGGTCTGCAGCACCGTTGGCACCAGCGCCACTCCCCCGGCGGCCATCTGTTCCAGGTGGTGCTCGGTGAGGCCGGTGCCGTGCTCGATGCAGTCGATGCCGGCGTCCAGCAACGGGCCGAGCGACTCGGTGCCGAAGCAGTGGGCGGTCACCTTGGCGCCGGAGGCGTGCGCGACCCCGATGGCGGCCGCCACCGCGTCAGCCGGGAACGACGGGGCCAGGTCGCCCTCCTCCCGGGAGATCCAGTCGCCCACGAGCTTGACCCAGCCGTCGCCGGCGGCTGCCTGGGCGGCGACGGTGTCCGGGAGCTCGTCGGGCTCGACCTCCTGGCCGTAGCCCTTGATGTAGCGCCGGGTCCGCGCCACGTGCCGACCGCACCGGATCAGCCGCGGGAGGTCGTCGCGCTCCTGCACCCAGCGGGTGTCGGCGGGCGAGCCGCAGTCGCGGGTCAGCAGCACGCCGTTGGCGCGATCGGCCAGCGCCTGCTCCTCGATCCGCTCGTCGCTGACGCCGCCCCCGTCCTCGAGCCCGAGGTGGTTGTGGGCGTCGACCAGGCCGGGAACGATCCAGCCCTCCGCGGCGGTCTCGGCGCCGGCGGGGCGCTCGTAGGTCACAGTGCCGTCCACCACCCAGAGCTCGCGGGTCTCCCCGTCGGGAAGGACCGGTCCGGAGAACCTCAGCGCAGTCACGGTCGCGACGGTACCAACCGTGGGCGGGTGTCACACCCGCCACATGAATCACCGGTTGACCGGGGATTCATGCGCTTGACAGGCGTTGCAACGCCTGTCAAGCGACCGATTCACCGGTCGACCGGTGATTCCCCCGGGCTCAGAGCCGGGAGAGCAGCCAGGTGGGCCCCACGGTCGTCGCACCCGCCCCGTGCACCCGCGCGTCCAGCGCCCGGTCGGCGGTCACCACGACCACCCGCTGCCCGCGCTCGGCCGCGGCACGGGCCTCCGCCACGATCGTCGCGTCGCCGTCCTTCGGCGCGTGGACGGTTCGGACGTGGGCGTCGCGCCCGGCCTTCACCCCGCCCTTGGCCTGCCCCTCGAGCACGAGCACGACGACGTCGTACTCGATGTCGGCGACGAGCAGCTCCTCGTGCAGCCGGCGGGCGGCGCCGGCGCGGTCCTTCCACCAGCCGTCGGCGCGGGCGCCGACGACGTTCGCGCCGTCGACGACGAGCACGGACCTCACCGCGGTCGGCCCGTCAGCTCAGGAACTTGGAGAAGTCCTTGGGCAGCTGCAGGTTCTCGGCGGCCTTCTCGTAGTCGATGTCCTCGCCGATGCCGAACGGGTTGCCGCCGGACTGGGCGGCCTTCTCCTTGGCGGCAGCCGCCTCCTGCGCGGCCTTGGCCGGGTTGCCGGAGCGGCGCTGCTTGCCCTTGCCCTTGGCCTTCTGCTTCTGCTTGGCGCTGACCCGCTTGCCGCCACCGCCGCCGGCGCCGGGCATGCCGGGGATCCCGGGCATGCCGGGCATGCCGCCGCCCTTGGCCATCGCCATCATCATCTTGCGCGCCTCGAAGAAGCGGTCGACGAGGCTGTTGACGTCGGAGACCTGGCGGCCACAGCCCTTCGCGATGCGGGCGCGGCGGGAGCCGTCGATGATCTTGGGGTTGGCGCGCTCGGCCGGCGTCATCGAGCGGATGATCGCCTCGATCCGGTCGATCTCGCGGTCGTCGAAGTTCTCCAGCTGGTCGCGGATCTGACCCATGCCGGGCAGCATCTGCAGGATCTTCGACATCGAGCCGAGCTTGCGGACCTGCTGCATCTGCTCGAGGAAGTCGTCGAGGGTGAACTCGCCGCCCTGGCCGGAGAGCTTCTGCGCGGCCTTGAGCGACTGCTCCTGGTCGAAGGCCTTCTCGGCCTGCTCGATCAGGGTCATCACGTCGCCCATGTCCAGGATGCGCGAGGCCATCCGGTCGGGGTGGAAGACGTCGAAGTCGGTCATCTTCTCGCCGCTGGAGGCGAACATGACCGGCCGGCCGGTGACCTGGCGGATCGAGAGGGCGGCACCACCGCGGGCGTCACCGTCGAGCTTGGTGAGCACGACGCCGTCGTACCCGACGCCGTCGAGGAAGGCCTGAGCGGTGGACAGGGCGTCCTGACCGATCATCGCGTCGACGACGAAGAGGACCTCGTCGGGGTTGACCGCGTCACGGATCGAGGCGGCCTGCGCCATCATCTCCGAGTCGACGCCGAGGCGGCCGGCGGTGTCGACGATGACCACGTCGTGCAGCTTGCGGGAGGCCTCCTCGACCGCCGAGCGCGCCACCTGGACCGGGTCGCCGACGCCGTTGCCGGGCTCCGGGGCGAAGACCGGTACGCCGACGCGGCCGCCGTTGACCTGGAGCTGGTTGACGGCGTTGGGGCGCTGCAGGTCGCAGGCGACCAGCAGCGGCGACTTGCCCTGGTCCTTCAGCCACAGCGCGAGCTTGGCCGCGAGGGTGGTCTTTCCTGCGCCCTGGAGACCCGCGAGCATGATCACGGTCGGGCCGGTCTTGGCGTAGCGCAGGCGGCGGGTCTCGCCGCCGAGGATCGTGACCAGCTCGTCGTTGACGATCTTGACGATCTGCTGCGCCGGGTTCAGCGCACCGCTGACCTCCTCGCCGCGGGCGCGCTCCTTGACCGCGGCCACGAACTCCTTGACCACCGGCAGTGCGACGTCGGCCTCGAGCAGCGCGATCCGGATCTCGCGCGCGGTGGCGTCGATGTCGGCCTCGGAGAGCCGGCCCTTCCCGCGAAGGTTCTTGAACGTCGCGTTGAGGCGGTCGGAGAGTGTGGCGAACAAAGGAGATCCTCGAGCAGACAGGCGTGGGTGGGCACGTCGGACAGGGCAACTCTAGCGGCGTGTCCCCTGCGGACCCGCTTCGCGGCGCACCTGGGCCGCCGGCGGGCTGATCCGGTCGCGGATCGCGTGGGCGGCCTCGGCCGCCCGGGTCTCCGAGAGGGCACCCGCGTGCGCCTCCTGCACGTAGAAGACGTCGACCGCCTGCGGGCCGAGCGTCGACACGTGGGCGGAGCGGACCGAGATGTCCAGGTCGGCCAGCGCCCCGCAGACCAGGTGCAGCACCCCGATCCGGTCGCTGGCCCGCACCTCGATCACCGTCGCCTGCTCGCTCGCCTCGGGCCGGATCACCACGGTCGGCGCGAGCTCCCCGGCCTCGGCGGGCCGCGGCGCCAGCCGGGTCGCGGGGTCGACCCGCCCGGAGGCGATGTTGTCCAGCTGGTCGTTGAGCGCGCGGGCGTCCAGCCCCTCCTCCGCCACGTCCCACACCGAGATCGCGGTGTCGCCCTGGGCCCAGGCGCGGGCGGCGTGCACCGGCACCCGGCGCAGCGCGAAGACGGCGGCGACGTCGGCCAGCAGGCCGACCCGGTCGGGCGCGAAGACCTGCACCCGCGACCCGTCGGACACGGGCTCGACGGTGACCTTCGAGCCGCTCACCGGCAGCTCGGGGAGCTCGATGTCGACGGCCGGGATGGCCGGCGGCACCGCGCCGTACTCGAGCGCGGCGGCGACCCGTCGGGCGAGGTCGTGCACGAGGCCGGCCCGCCACGAGGTCCAGGCCTGCGCCGAGGTCGCCTTGGCGTCGGCCTCCGTCAGCGCGGTCAGCAGCTCGAGCGCCTCGGGCGAGTCGACGTGCGCGGTGACCGCCTCGATCGTCGCCGGGTCGTCCGGGTCCCGGGTGGTGGCGACCCGGGCCAGCAGCAGGTGCCAGCGCACCAGCAGCTCGACCAGGTCGACGGCCGCCGGGTCGAAGCCCATCCGGGTGGCGACGGTGCGGGCGATGGGCGCCCCGGCCACGCTGTGCGCGGTCAGGCCGCCCTTGCCGATGTCGTGCAGGAGCGCGGCGACCACCAGTACGTCGGGGCGGGAGACGCCCCGGATCAGCCCGGACGCCTCGATGCAGGTCTCCACCGCGTGCCGGTCGACGGTGAACCGGTGGATGACCGAGGCGTGTGGCAGCAGCCGGATCCGCTCCCACTCGGGGAGCACCAGGTCCAACGCCCCGGTCTCCTCCAGCGTCTCCCAGACCCCCAGCATGCCGGGGCCGGCGGCGAGCAGGCGGACCATCTGCTGGCGCGCCTCGGCGGGCCAGACCTCGGGCAGCGGCGCCGCCTCCCGGACCAGCCGGGCGGCGGTCGGCGGGGCCAGGACGAGGTCGCGGCTGGCGGCCTCGGCGGCGGCCCGCAGCAGGAGCACCGGGTCCTTCTCGGGGCGGGCGCCGCGGTCGAGCACGATCTCGCCGCCGGACCGTGCCACCCCGGGGGCGAGCGGCTCCAGCTCGGGACGGCGCGGGCGGTTCGACGTCGGGCGGCGCAGCGCGTCGTCGACCCGCCGCCAGGCGAGCCGCGAGAGGTGCCGGATCCGGCGTCCCAGCTCGCGCACGTGGCGCTGGGCGGCGAGCTCGTCGTCCAGCCCGAGCCCCTCGGCGATACCCGCCCAGTGCTCCGGGGCGATCCGCTCGGTGGCGCGGCCGGCCAGGGTGTGCAGCACGTCCCGGACGTCGAGCAGCTGGCGCCGGCAGCGCTCCAGGTCGGAGGCCGGCACGTCGACCAGCCAGGTGGCGGTGAGCGCGTTCAGCACCGTCGCGTCCCGCAGCCCGCCGGCGGACTCCTTCAGGTCCGGGACCGACAGGTGGGCGAGCTCGCCGACGAGGCGGTAGCGGCCGTCGACCATCGCCTTCAGCTCGGGCAGCCGCTCGCGGGCCCGGCGCCGCCACTGGGCGAGCACGGTGGTGCGCAGCCGGAGCGTGAGGTTGGGGTCGCCGGCGACGTGCCGCACGTCGAGCAGCCCCGAGGCGACCCGGACGTCACCCTCGAACGCCTCGAGCATCTCGGGGAGCGTCCGGACCGAGTGGTCCAGCCGCACGCCGGAGTCCCAGAGCGGGTACCAGACCTGCTGGGCGAGCTCGGCGGTGTCGACGCCCTCGTCGGAGACGAGGACCAGGTCGAGGTCGGAGTAGGGGGCGAGCTCGCCGCGGCCGTAGCCGCCGACGGCGACGAGGGCGACCCCGCAGTCCGGGCCGTCGGCCCCCGCGTAGGCCTTCTGGCAGAGCGCGTCGGCAGCGTCGGTGCGGACCGCCCGCTCGACTGCCGTCATGCCTCCCCTCCCCTCCTGCTCCCGACCCACGGTACGGCGACGGCCCGACCGCTCAGGCGATCGGGCCGTCGTGCCCCGAGGGCCGAGCCGACTGGCGCGCTCAGAGCGCGGCCGCGTCCTTGTCGCCGGTCCGGACCCGGATCACGGTCTCGATCGGGCTGACCCAGACCTTGCCGTCACCGATCCGACCGGTCTGCGCGGTCTTGGTGATGATGCCGACGATGTCCTCGGCGTCGCCGTCGTCGACGACGATCTCGATCCGGATCTTGGGCACGAGCGCGATGTCGTACTCCGCGCCGCGATAGACCTCGGTGTGACCCTTCTGGCGCCCGTAGCCGCTGACCTCGCTGACGGTCATCCCCGTGACACCGAAGGTCTCCAGCGCCTCGCGGACGTCCTCCCACTTGTGCGGCTTGATGACTGCGGTGACCAGCTTCATGCGCTTACCTCCGTTGCAGTGGATCCCGAGCCGAGGACCGACGCACGGCGTGCGCCCCCGCTGGTCCCGAGATCGTAGGCAGACTCGCCGTGTTCGATGAAGTCGATTCCCTCGACCTCGGCCTCGTCGTCGAGGCGCAGACCCATCGTGTACTTGATCGCCAAGCCGACCAGCAGCGTGGCGACCGCGGACCAGAGCATCGCGAACAGCGCGACGCACACCTGGACCACCAGCTGCTTGGCGCCACCGCCGGTCAGCAGGCCCCCCTCGTTCGAGGCGAGGAAGCCCACCCCGATCGTGCCGACGAGTCCACCGACGAGGTGGACGCCGACGACGTCGAGGGAGTCGTCGTAGTTCCAGCGGTACTTCAGGCCGACCGCGAGCGCGCAGAGCATGCCGGCGACCACGCCGAGCACCATCGCGCTCCACGGGACCAGGTTGCCGCAGGCGGGGGTGATCGCGACCAGGCCGGCGACCACGCCGGAGGCGGCGCCGAGCGAGGTCGACTTGCCGTCGCGGATCTTCTCCACGACGAGCCAGCCGAGCATCGCGGCACAGGTGGCCAGCGTGGTGTTGAGCCAGACCAGGCCGGTCTCGGTGGTGTAGTCGTCGAGGTTGACGATCGAGCCGACGTTGAACCCGAACCAGCCGAACCACAGCAGTCCGGCGCCGATCATCGTCAGCGTCAGGTTGTGCGGCTTCATCGGCTCCTTGCCGAAGCCGATCCGACGCCCCACCAGCAGGGCCAGCACGAGCCCGGCGACGCCGGCGTTGATGTGCACGACCGTGCCGCCGGCGTAGTCGATCGGCGCCACCTCGGCGGCACCGTCCCCGGAGAAGAGCAGGTCGGCGAGGCCGTTCTGGACGTCGCTCAGGAAGCCGCCGCCCCACACCATGTGGGCGAGCGGGAAGTAGGAGAGGGTGACCCAGACCGGCACGAAGACCAGCCAGGCCGAGAACTTCATGCGGTCGGCCACGGCGCCGCTGATCAGCGCGGCGGTGATCACCGCGAAGGTCATCTGGAAGGCGACGAAGACGTAGTTGGCCGGGTCGGTGCTCTCGAGCCCGAACTGCGTGAACGGGTTGGAGAAGAGCTTCGCGACCTCGCCACCGGTCTCACCGTCCACCGTGGCGGCGGTGGTGCTGTAGGACATCGACCAGCCCCACAGGGCGTAGACGATGCCGACGATGCCGAGCGCGCTGAACGACATCATCATCATGTTGAGCACGGACTTGCTCCGGCTCATGCCGCCGTAGAACAGCGCGAGGCCCGGTGCCGTCATCAGCAGCACGAGCGAGGACGACACCAGCATCCACGTGTAGTAGCCGTTTTCCACCGTCACCTCCGGGCTCTCGATCCGGGTGACGGGCGGCCCTCGTGCGACGCCCGCGTCTCCGGTTAGGGAGAACCTTCGTGGCCCGACGTTTCCGCGCCCTCGACGGTTTGTTTCAGCAATGTAACGAGTTGCTCGGACGCGGGAGAAGTACGCGCAGGGAGCGCAGCGAGCGACGCGCTCGGCCCATCGGACTCAGCTCAGGAGCGCGTCCACGAACGCCGCGGGGTCGAACGGCGCGAGGTCGTCGGGCCCCTCGCCCAGGCCGACCAGCTTGACCGGGACGCCGAGCTGGCGCTGCACCGCGACCACGATCCCGCCCTTCGCGGAGCCGTCGAGCTTGGTCAGCGCGATGCCGGTGACGTCGACGACCTCGGAGAAGACCTTGGCCTGGATCAGGCCGTTCTGGCCGGTGGTCGCGTCGAGCACGAGCAGCACCTCGGTGACGGGGGCCTGCTTCTCGATCACCCGCTTGACCTTGCCGAGCTCGTCCATCAGGCCCTGCTTGTTCTGCAGGCGGCCCGCGGTGTCGACCACCACGGTGTCCAGCTCGCCCTCGACGCCCTGCTTGACGGCGTCGAACGCGACGCTCGCCGGGTCGCCGCCCTCGGGCCCGCGGACCACCTCGACGCCGACCCGCTCACCCCAGGTGGCCAGCTGCTCGGTCGCGGCGGCGCGGAACGTGTCCGCGGCCGCCAGGAGCGCGGTGCGCTCCTCGGCGACCAGGATGCGCGCGATCTTGCCGACGGTGGTCGTCTTGCCGGTGCCGTTGACGCCGACCACGAGCAGCACGCCGGGGTTGCCGTCGGCACCGCTGACCTGCAGCGAACGGTCCATCGACGGGTCGACGAGCGCGATCAGCTCCTCGCGCAGGATCTCACGCGCGGCGGCGCCGTCGGTGCCGCCCTCGACCCGCATCCGCGTGCGCAGCCTCTCGACCAGCTCCTGGGTCGGGCCCACCCCGATGTCGGCGCCGATGAGCAGGTCCTCGATCGCCTCCCAGGTGTCCTCGTCCAGGCTGTCGCGGGACAGCAGCCCGAGCAGCCCGCGGCCGAAGGTGCCGGATCCGGCGAGCCGCTGGCGCAGCCGCACCAGCCGGGACGACGGCTTCTCCGGGCGCTCCAGCTCGGGCGCCTCCGGCGCGGGCGGCGCCTCGGGCTCGAGGACCTCGACGCCGGCACCGGGCTCGGCCGCCTCCTCCGGCGGCGCCTCCTCGACGGGACGCTCCGGCGCCAGCACGTCGCCGCCGGCCGCCGGCGGCGGCGTCGAGCGGCGTCGGCCGGCCGCCAGCAGCCCGACGAGCAGGACGATGCCGAGGACCGCGATCCCGAGGACGAGGTAGAGCCACTCCATGGGGGTCATCCAACCAGTCCGCGGGCGCCGATCACCACTCGGCCGCCGCCGGGCAGGGCGTCAGTCGGCGCCGACCACCCAGCCCTGGCGCAGCACCTCGCCCTCGACCTCGTCCAGCACGGGCGCGCGGCGCACGGCGCGTCCCATCGCCTCGCCGAGCCACGGCACGGCGGGGATCTTCTCCCCGCGGTGCGGGTAGGCGACGTACAGGGCGACCAGCGCGGCGAAGAGCAGGCTGACACCCATGGAAATGACGACGAAGAGCAAGACGCTCGATCCTCCGAGTAGTGACGTGCGGTTGCCGGCTGCAGGCTACCCGGCGACGCCTGACGCGCCGCGCGGTGCCGCCGACCCGCACGCCTCCTTTGCTAGCCTCCGAGCACCGTTGACCGAGGGGCCGCCACCCTCCCGCCCCCTTTCCGGAGCATCGCCTTGTCCTACCGCGCGGAACTCGCCGCCACGCTGGCGACCCTCGAGGTGATCGCGGAGGACTGGGCGCCGGCGGTGCTGGCCAACGCGTTCGGCCCGGAGGCGATGGTCATGACCGACCTGATCGCCCGGAACGGGCTGGGCATCGAGGTCTTCAGCGTCGACACCGGGCGCCTGCCGGAGGAGACCCACGCGCTCGCCCACAGCGTGCACCGCCGCTACGGCCCGGTGATCACCGTGATCGGCCCCGACCCCGACGAGGTGCGCGCATGGACCGGCGCGCACGGGCAGAACGGCTTCTACGGCAGCGCCGAGCTGCGCGAGGGGTGCTGCGCCGTCCGCAAGGTCGCGCCCCTGCAGCGGTTCCTCCGCGGGAAGCGCGCCTGGATCGCCGGGCTGCGCCGCGAGCACGGCGAGACGCGCCGCGACCTCGAGGTCTCGGCGTGGGACGCGGTCAACGGCCTCCAGAAGTTCAACCCGATGCTCGACTGGACCGGGGAGCAGGTCTGGGCCTACATCCGCGACCACGCGGTGCCGTACAACGAGCTGTTCGACCGCGGCTACACCAGCATCGGCTGCGCACCGTGCACCCGCGCGGTGGCGCCGGGCGAGGACCAGCGCGCCGGACGCTGGTGGTGGGAGGTCGACACCGTCAAGGAGTGCGGCATCCACCTCAACCCGGTCACCGGCCGGTTCGAGCGCGCCACCCCAGGGGCGGTGCCACCGGATGCGGGGCCGATGGCACAGAATGACGGGGTCGACATACCGTCGGCGCCGCCGGAGACCACCCTCCCGGCGGTCTCGGGCCCCCCTGGTGGCTCCGAGACCTCGATCTCCGGCACAGCAGCGACGAACCACGAAGGGAAAGCCATGCGCGTACTCATCCTCGGAGGGGACGGCTTCTGCGGCTGGCCCACGGCGCTCCACCTGTCGGCTGAGGGCTACGAGGTCGCCATCGTCGACAACCTCTCGCGCCGCAAGATCGACATCGAGCTCGAGTGCGAGTCCCTGACCCCGATCCGCCCGATCGGCGAGCGGCTCCGCGCCTGGACCGAGGTCTCCGGCAAGGAGATCGCCTTCCACGACATCGACGTCGCGGTGAACTACCAGCGGCTGCTGGACCTGCTCGAGGACTGGAAGCCGGACGCGCTCGTGCACTTCGCCGAGCAGCGGGCCGCGCCGTACTCGATGAAGAGCAGCCGCCACAAGCGCTACACGGTCTCCAACAACCTCAACGCCACCAACAACGTGCTCGCCGCCGTGGTCGAGTCGGGCCTGGACATCCACGTGGTCCACCTGGGCACGATGGGCGTCTACGGCTACGGCACCGCCGGCATGAAGATCCCCGAGGGCTACCTGCAGGTGCAGGTCGACGCGGGCGAGAACGGCATGGTGACCCAGGAGATCCTGTACCCGGCCAACCCGGGCAGCATCTACCACATGACGAAGACGCAGGACCAGCTGCTCTTCGCCTTCTACGCCAAGAACGACCACCTGCGCGTCACCGACCTCCACCAGGGCATCGTCTGGGGCACCCAGACCGCGGAGACCAGGCTCGACGAGCGGCTGATCAACCGATTCGACTACGACGGCGACTACGGCACCGTGCTCAACCGGTTCCTCATGCAGGCCGGCGTGGACTACCCCCTCACCGTGCACGGCACCGGCGGTCAGACCCGCGCGTTCATCCACCTCCAGGACACGGTCAAGTGCATCCGGCTCGCGGTCGACAACCCGCCGGCCAAGGGCGACCGGGTCTCGGTGTTCAACCAGATGACCGAGACGCACCGGGTCCGCGACCTGGCGAAGATGATCTCCGACCGCACCGGCGTCGCCGTGTCCAACCTCC